>DASSGM010000178.1:0-13175 GCA_035693465.1 Bradyrhizobium sp.
ATCGAAAATCATCACCATGCGGCTGTCGCCGGATGAAGATTTCGGATCGAAAGTAACAAAAGTCTCGGTGCGCGGCGACTGTTTCGGCGGCGCCATCGAGACCATCCCGTGGGACCAGCGCAAGCCCTATGACGAATTCGACTACGGCTACGTGCTCACGGTCCACAAATCGCAGGGCTCGCAATGGGACGACGTGGTGCTGTTCGATGAAAGCTTTGCGTTCCAGGACAGCCGCGCCCGATGGCTCTACACCGGCATTACCCGTGCCGCGAAACGGCTGAGCGTGGTGGTGTAGCTCGGCGCTCCCTCAGACCTCATCCTGGGAGCGGCCACCTGGCCGCGTCTCAAAGGATGACCGGATGATGGCCTGATGGTTCGAGAAGACCCAAGCGCGCCTCCTGATCATGAGGAATTTTTGCCACGACTGGGGTCGGCCCGCGACCTCCGGTGCTATCATGGCGCCATGTTCAACGAATTGTGCGATCGCGCGTCAAAAGAGAATGAACATGACGAAGCGCTTCAAGGTCGGCGATCATGTTGCCTGGAATTCCGAGGCGGGACGTGTCAGCGGCAGGATTATCAAGGTCCATACACACGACGTCGATTACAAAGGACACACCCACCACGCCAACCCTGATGAACCGCAGTATGAAATCAAAAGCGACAAAACCGACCACATCGCCATGCACAAAGGATCGGCCCTGAGGAGACTCCGCGGCAATTGAGCAATTTCTGGACCGGGTGCTGAAGCTCCCGTCAGGTTGCGGCAGGACTCTTGCTGATTTTCGACGACGTCAACGATCGCGATCATTTCGCTTGCTCGGGCGGATAGGTGACTTGCGTTCCCTGCACCCGTGCGAACGGCGTGAGCTTGTGAGTGCGATAATTGCTCTGCGACAGAATCTCTATCACCGGCACGGCGTGCGTGCTGAGCGCGTCGGCAACGAGGGAGCGGTGACATCTCCATGGCACCGCTTCCGCGCACATAATGGCAACGCGTTTTTGACGGCTCATCTGAATGAGAGTCTCCAGCGCCTCGCGAAATTGTTCGGTTTGCATATAGTCGGCATAGCCGCGAAAACTTGCGTTATGCCAGCCGGTGTTGGGAGAATCCTTGCGGGCGCGCCGCAAGCCGCCCAGCGCTTGCATCGGCACATATTCGATGCCCTCCGCCGTCAGTGTGCCGGCCAGCGCGGTGTCGTTGAATTGCGGGTTATGACGCGAGCGGGGTACCGTGCGGATGTCGACGAGACGTTCGATGCCATAGGTCCGCAGTAAAGCGATGAAGCGCTCGATGGGTAGCGTCGAATGACCGAGAGTAAAAATAGCGCCTTCCGGCCAATACGCTGCTTGCAGGGAAGGATGTTCGCCCATGGCAACTTGCGTCGTCACTTCTGGTTGGGATCGTCGATTTCCTCATCCGGCCGCTGATATTTGCCGGCGCGGCTCAGGTTGACGGCATTGCCGAGAGCGCGCGCCGCGTTGCGCGTCTGCTGCTGGAAGGTCTCGTCTTTGTCGAGCGCTTCATGGGACGTCGCGTAAGGCTCCATGTAGCCGATGTAGCCGTCTACTTCGGCGCTGCGGCTGGCCTGGACCAGCGACATGTCGGTGAGCCAATCCGACAGCGAACGCCGCAACGTCTCTGCACCCACCGCATCGCCGTGGACCACGACAGCAAAATGCCGGCCCTCGAGATGTCGCGGATAAGGCCAGCCCTTCAATTCCAGCGCTTTGGCTTCGTCGGGCTTTTTGCCATGGGTCGAGGATGGATCGGGATTGCCGCCGTCGGCGCAGACCAGGCGGTCGATCATCGCCTTCAGTCCGGTCGGCGCGTGATACCAGTTCACCGGCGTCACGATCATGATGCCGTGCGCCGCAACCCACAGCGGATAGATCTCGTTCATCCAGTCGTTGGTCTGGCCCAGCGCATAATTCGGGTAGCAACTGCACGGCCAGTGACACAGCGCCATCGAGGTCGCGACACAGGATTTGCACGGATGAATCTGCTTGCCGAATTCGGAGGTGAGCCTGGAGAGGTCGAGGATGTCGACGGCAAATCCCATCTCCCGAAAGACCGGCTCGGCGATTTTGACCAACCGCCAGGTCTTTGACATTTCGCCGGGGCAGGTTTGGTCGCTGCGCGAAGAACCGTTGATCAGGAGGATTCGCGGCGTCTCGCTGGCGTCATCATGACGGCGCTGCGCGGCGAGAATCGACTCGCGCGCCGCGAGCCAGTCCACTGAAATATCGTAGTCCGGATCGGCAAAGCCCGGTCCCGCTTTGCGAGTCAGCGGCGCTTTTCGGTAACTGGAGTAGGCATCCCAGGCTGCCCCCATGATGGCGTCGAGTTCGCGCTGCAAGGGTTCGAAAGCGGGATCGGCGAAGCGGCTGCGATAGCGTTTCTCAAATTCCTGGCGCGACAATTCGACGGAAGGCATTCCCTTGCGGACGTTGACCGGCGCCATCGCCAAATTCCCGGTTTGCAATCATTTCGTCGCAACCGGTCCAACCCGCGGCGTGACGCGCGGTTCCCGCCGACGTTAGCGCCTTGAATATCGGCGATTATTATTCACGAACTCGTGTCCATTCCGCGGTAACAATGCTCGCCCTGCGGCGTATCTTGGGATGTCCGGCGGGCGGGCGCTGTTTGCGAAGCCCGTCCCGCGCCCTAAACTGCTATTCAATCCGCCAAACGCTTAAAGAGGAAGCCCATGTCCCGGAGCCACTTCAGCCGCCTCTCGCTCTGCGCCGCCATTGGCACGTTCGCGATCGCCGCGTTCCAGGTCGCGCCGTTGCGCGCCGCTGAAGATGCCGTGATCATCCCCGCTCCCGCCGTGGACGTTCAGGCCTCCGATGGCATTCAGACCGCGGTCATAGCGGGTGGCTGCTTCTGGGGCGTGCAGGGCGTGTTTCAGCATACCGCCGGCGTCGTCAACGCGGTGTCCGGCTATGCCGGCGGCAGCAAGACCACGGCCGACTACACCATGGTCTCCACCGGCACCACAGGCCACGCGGAATCGGTTGAGATCAAGTACGATCCGAAGAAGATCAGCTACGGCAAGATCCTGCAGATCTTCTTTTCGGTCGCGCACGATCCGACCCAGTTGAACCGTCAGGGGCCGGACAGCGGCACGCAATATCGCTCGGCGATCTTCACCACTGGTGACGAACAGAAGAAGGTTGCGGAGGCCTATATCGCGCAGCTCAATGCCGCCAAGGTCTTCAGGAAGCCGATCGTGACCAAGGTCGGGCCGCTGGAAGCGTTCTATCCGGCCGAGGCCTATCATCAGGATTACCTGACGCTGCACCCAAACCAGCCCTATATCGCCTATAACGACATTCCGAAGGTCGAGAACCTGAAGAAGATTTTCGCGGACAACTACATCGAGAAGCCGACGCTGGTCGGTCGCGCAAAAGTCACCAACTAGGTTGTTGTTGTTGGTCGATCCTGTTTCCTTCCCGCGACTACCCGCCGCCGATCGCATCCGGGGCGAGCTTTCGCTTGAACAGACTCAGTCAAGGAGGCTCCATGCCCGATACCAGGACGAAGGCCGGCAAGGTCGAAAAGAGTGAGACGGAGTGGCGCAAGGAATTGACGCCGATGCAATATGCGGTGCTGCGCGAGAAAGCGACCGAGCGGCCGTTCTCCGGCGAATACGAGCACGAGCGCCAGCCCGGCACCTACGTCTGTGCCGGCTGCGGGCAGACGCTGTTCGAATCCGACGCCAAGTTCGATTCCGGCTGCGGCTGGCCGAGCTTTACCCAGCCGGCGGTCGAGACCCACATCGACGAGGAGCGCGACGTCAGCCACGGCATGATCCGGACCGAGGTGCTCTGTTCGAAATGCAACGGCCATCTCGGGCACGTCTTCGACGACGGGCCTGGCCCGACCGGACTGCGCTACTGCATCAATTCCGCAGCGCTGAAACTGCAGCCGAAATAACGGGCCGGGTTCCCTCGCTGGAACCAAAGGCCGGAATGTGCTTTGTCCTCAACGGCGACGCGGGCGGATCTCTATCCGCCCCGCCGGTTTGGGGAGAATGCCATGTCGCTCGGAACGATACTCATCATCATCCTGATTATCATCCTGCTGGGCGGCTTCAGCGGCCGGTTCCGCGGTTACGGCTATGGCTACGGCCACTCCGCAATGGGCCTGGTCGGCGTCATTCTGGTCGTGCTGCTCGTTCTGGTATTGCTGGGCAAGCTCTGAACCGCGCAAGCTATTGAAATAACAAGGTTTATTTGTGATCACGCTGTACCGTGCCTGGATTCATTTTCAGGCCGGTCAGGAGTCGCATTTCTGTCAAACAAGCTTATATTAGGGACTGTCCTGAAATGACGTGCACCGGTGCCGCCACGGGCGGTCGCGTGCGACCTGTTCGCGATCTTCATTCGCGTTCTCACTAAAAAAAGTTCTCACTAAAAGATCAGAGGTCCCTGACCATGGCTTCCTTCAGCTTCAACACTGCCGCCGAACTGTTCCCTGCCGCGATCCGCAAGAAGAAGCGGGCGGGCTTTGCCTATCGGCGATTTGGCACCGCGGCCGAAGCGGTCCGCTTCGCAATCGAGGAACTGCCGGCGGATTCGCTGAATGGCGCCTATCTGCAGGTCGAGGAAGCCCGCTTCGACCAGAGCGGCATCCGCACGCTGTATGAAAGCCAGGATTTTCCGCTGCCCCGCCGCCCGCGCGCGCCTGAGCCCGCGCCCGCCGGCGACAAGGCCGACGCCGACGCGGCGTAACCAGCCCTGATCGTTACGGCGCCTTATTTCCTGCGCGTGATCTCTGAACCTAGCGATTTGGTTCGTTCGGCAAAACCGCTATCCAACCCTCGGGTCAAGCCCGAGGGCATGCTTTTTGCGGATCACGCGCTAGCTAGCGCGGCTGCTTGTCCATCCAGCGACGCAATAGCCGCACGTTGCGGACATTGGCGCGGAACATCACGTCGAATGCGTCGCCCGCCAGCGGCACCATGCCGACGACGCCATCGAGCGCGACATTACCGAGCATGCGCGCCGTGACATGCCACGGCGCGCCGAGCGCGCGCGCCTCGCGCACCAGCCACAGCGAAATCGCGGTCGTGATGATATCGCCGACCACCGGAATCAATCCGATCAGGCCGTCGATGCCGTAGCGGATGTGGGTGCCGGGCAGGATGAAGGCGACGTCCAGAAGCTTCGCCAGCGCATCGAGCCGCGCCAGCCGCTGCTCGCGGGTGAGATTGCCGAACAGATTAGTATTTGCATTGCCGAAATCGAACCGGAAGCCGTGGAACTGCGGATCCAGCGATTCCGTGGGGATTTCGCGTCCTTCCTGATCGATGATCGGGCCGCGCGCCTCCGCGCCGCGAAACGCTGTGCGGAAAACTTTCCCGGTACGTGCGGTACCGACGGATAAAATATCCTCATTCGACATCGTCATCAGATGGTAACGCGCGAAGCCGGTGCAAGTTGCGTCACACGGTCGCGCGTCAGGCCGTTTGGTTACGCTGGCGCCGGCTTATCGTCGATCGCCTCATGCGCCAGCCACGACGAGATCGTCGCGGGAACAAAACCCACCAGTCCATAAAGCATGAACTGCATGACGCCGCTGTCCGGTCCCCGCGAGCCGTAGAGCAGTTCTGCGGCGACAAATGCCAGCGCGCCGACGATCAGCATCCGCACAACCGGACCGATTCTCCTGACGTGCCAGAGAATATCATCCACCGCACCCAGCATCAGTGAAGGCACGATGCCGAACAGATAGCTGTACTGAAGGGTCGTGGCGAAGACCACGAACAGCTTTTTGACCTCCGCCAAATTGGTTTCCCTCCAGTATCCGGACATATAGGTGGTCGCGAACAGCAGTAAAAAGCCGCCGAGCAGCGGTCCGAGAGCACCAAAGATCAGATACCGCTTCATGCTCCCACTCGCGCAGCGCTTGGTATTAACGGACGTATGCCACCCTCTACTCGCCCCACGCCGCGAATGCGTCGTTGAAGGCACGCTCGCCGGGAGCGCCCTTTTCGATCGCGATGATGGCGCGGCGCTGGTTGACATAGACCAGCGGCACGTCGAACCACGAGCGCTCCTTCAAGAGCTGCAGGTTGCGCTGGCGGTCGGCATCGACGTTCGAGAGACCGACTAGGAAGAAGCCGTCGGTAACCTTGACCGCGAGGCCCGCCAACGGCGTGCCGCGCGCCTGCTCGTTGGATTTCATCAGGATGCCCGGCACGTTGCCGACGCCGCCGCCGGAAAAATCCGGCGGCAGGATAAAGGTCAGCTCCGCGGTATGGCTTGCGGGCAGCGAGGTATCGGTGTTGCGGCGGAACGACATCGTCATCTTGAACTTGCGGTCTGGAATATCGACGTCGGCGCGCACGGCGATATCGGCCTTCTGGCCGGCACTGGCCTTGATCTGTTCGGTGCGCCAGATTACTGAGCCGACAAATTGCTTGCCCTTGGGATCGGAGGGATCCTCGTCATACAGCACGACGCGCTGCGCTACCGGCGCGAGCTGCTCGGTCGATGAAGGCTGGCCGACGCGGTCGGGAATTTTCGGCTTCGACAGCGGCGAGGCATCCTTCGGCGCTTCGACCACCGATGGCTGTGGCTTGAACAGCCCGGTGACGATGGTCACCGCCGACTTGCCCCACAGGATCGCGGCGCCCACCAGGATCAGCACGATGCCGACCGCGATCGCGCTCTTGAACGGAAACACCACTCCGGTTCGGACCCGTCGCTTGGGCTCGCGGTCGGGCGCAAGCCGCGGGCGCGGCGGCGTCGGTGCGTAGCGCTCCGCTTCCTCGACCGACTCGTCATAGGAATAGGGCGCGTCGGGATCGGCGCCGCGATCCTCCATGCTCGGCTCGAGCCGGTCAAACTCCGGCGACGGTGAAGGCACGTTGGCATAGGTCTTGCGCGCGGCGCGGTTGGCCTGGGCCGCGGCGCGGCCGAGATCGTCGGCGTCGGCTGCGATGTCGCGGAACCCGCGCACGCCCGGCGCTGACGGAGCGCCATCTTCGGAGCCGCGGCGCGGCGCGCCCGCGCGCTCGCGGGTCGGCGGCAGTTGCGGGTCCGGCATCGGGACTTGCGGCTGCGAGGGCGGCCGTCCCGATCCCGGTGGCGCGTCGGCCCGAAGGTTGCGCGGCGGACGCTGGTCCTGCCGATCTTCTGGTCCGGGCGGCCGCTCGTTGCGCGCTTGCGGCGACGGCGGGCGCGGGCGCGGAACCTGCGATGAAGGCGACGCCGTCTCGCCCGGCCGCGCATTGGGCCGGGTGCTGGCGCGGAACGCGTCGCCGGAGCGGATGCGATCGCCGCCGGCGCGCGATGCGTCGCGCGCGCGCTGGGCCGCTTCGGACTCGACCTTGCGCACCGCCTCTTCCAGCGACAGTCGCTCGCGGGTGATTTCGGATTCGCTCAACGGCGGTTGCACGCTGCGCAGCTGCGCGATCAGTGCGGCGCGCGCCCGCTCATAAAGCGCGCGGCGGCTCTCGCCGGGGGCACTGGGGTCCAGTCCTGCGATAGCGCGGGCGATCAGCGGGTAGTAATCAGCCATCTGTCTTCAACATTGCGGGCTTTCCGTAACATCCCGTTAAGCCTCAAACGGGTTCTGGACCAGGATAGTATCCTCGCGTTCCGGGCTGGTGGAAAGCAAGGCGATTGGGCAGCCCACCAGTTCTTCCACCCGGCGGACATATTTGATGGCCTGCGCCGGCAAATCCGCCCAGGAGCGGGCATTGGCGGTCGGCTCCTTCCAGCCCTCGATGGTCTCGTAGACCGGCACCACCCGGGCCTGCGCGCCCTCGCCCGCCGGCAGATGGTCGATTTCCTTGCCGTCCAGCATGTAGCCGGTGCAGACCTCGATCGAGTCGAACCCGTCGAGAATATCGAGTTTTGTCAGCGCGAGACCGGTGATGCCGCAGGTGCGGACGGTTTGCCGAACCAGCACGGCATCAAACCAGCCGCAGCGCCGCTTCCGGCCGGTATTGGTGCCGAATTCGCGGCCACGCTCACCGATCTTGCGGCCGATCGCGTTGTCCTGCTCGGTCGGGAACGGGCCCTCGCCGACCCTTGTCGTATAGGCCTTGCAAATGCCGAGCACGTAGCCGACCGCGCCCGGGCCCATGCCGGTGCCGGTCGCGGCCTGCGCCGCCACCGTGTTGGACGAGGTGACGTAGGGGTAGGTGCCGTGGTCGACGTCGAGCAGCGCGCCCTGCGCGCCCTCGAACAGAATCCGCTTGCCCTCGCGGCGCTTGATGTCGAGCAGCCGCCACACCGTCTCGGCATAGGGCAGCAGTTTCGGTGCGAATGCGGTCAGTTCTTTCAGGATGCCGCCGCCGTCGATCTCTTCGAGGTTGAGGCCGCGGCGCAGCGCGTTGTGGTGCGCCAAGAGGCGGTCGATCTTGTGCGGCAGGGTGTCGAGGTCGGCCAGGTCCATCAGGCGGATGGCGCGGCGGCCGACCTTGTCCTCATAGGCCGGCCCTATGCCGCGGCGGGTGGTGCCGATCGCGGTGCCCGCATTGGAGGATTCGCGCAGCGCATCGAGCTCGCGATGCAGCGGCAGGATCAACGTGACGTTTTCGGCCACGCGCAGGTTTTCCGGGCTGATGGCGACGCCCTGGGCCTTCAGCTTTGCCACCTCATCAAGGAACGCCTGCGGATCGAATACCACGCCGTTGCCGACCACCGCGAGTTTGGAAGGCCGCAATACGCCGGAGGGTAGCAGCGCCAGCTTGTAGGTTTCACCGTTGATGACGAGCGTGTGGCCGGCATTATGGCCGCCCTGGAAGCGCACGACGATATCGGCCTGCTCCGACAACCAGTCGACGATCTTGCCCTTTCCCTCGTCACCCCATTGGGCGCCGACGACGACAACATTGGCCATTTCGCGGCTATTCCCTCTGCAACTCTAATTGTTCAAGCACGATTATCTTCGGAAAACCGGCGCCGACCCACGTCCGAGGACATGCTTCTCCGGATCAGGCGCCCAGCCTCATCACGGCCGGGGCCGCTCGCATGCGAGGCACACCATCGGATAAAGGAAGCGGGCAATCGACGCAAGCAAGAACGGGGCTTCCGCGGGGCTTGGAGCGTGGTTCAACCTATTGATATCCCCTGAAAATTTGTGGCGGCATCAGGGCGGCGGGGGCTCCGACACGATCGATCCGGCGCGGCCGTACATCAGGCCGCTTTGATGCGCGGATACCATCCGCATTTGGTTCCAGAAAACCGCCAGCGGCCGCGAAAGGGCTCGGCCGGATGCGCGAACAGCGCCAGCGCGATAGCCGCGATCAGCGCACAGGCGACGATCGCCGCGGTCAGCCTGCCTGTGAACGAGATATCCGCCCGTTGGAATCGCCAGGATGGTGAACCAGATCGCAAGACCAACAAGCGAAGCAGCCGCGGTTGGCGACGATCGAGCTGGTCCGCGAAATCCCGGAGGCGATGAAGCCACGGCGGATCGAGATCAACGGTTCGGCTGGGCCCAACGTCCAGCAGAACGACACCAAGGCGGCCTGATCGGCAGCCCCCGGCAAAAACGTTGATAACTCCGCGGCGGACACGCGCCGCGGAGGCTCGTTGGCGTCTGTTCCAAAATTGCCCGATGCATGGACGCGATGCATCTTGCGCCGTTGATGTCAGGTGAAAATCCGTGTCTGTGAGGCAGGCCGGGCAAGAATTCCGGCCCGGTGGCTGACACCGGGCGGGCCACGGCATCATCGAACCCGGGCCAAGAACGACCGCTCCATGTCTGCTTCCGATCGCAGCGCTGAAGCCACGGCCGCGGGCGGCTGGCTCGCCAACCAGCCCTATCTGCTGCTCTCCATCACCGCGCTTTGCTGGGCCGGCAACGCCATCGTCGGCCGCCTTGCCGCCGGCCATATTCCGCCGGTAACGCTGTCGTTCCTGCGTTGGTCGCTCGCGTTTCTCATCATTCTCCCGTTCGCCTGGAAGCATCTTAGGCGCGACTGGGGCGCAATCCGCGCCGGCCTCGGCACCATGATCGTGCTTTCCGTGACCGGCATCGGCGCCTTCAACACCCTGCAATATTGGGCACTCGAATATACCCAGGCCCTGAACACGCTGCTGTTGCAGTCGGCCGGACCATTGTTCGTCGCAATGTGGTCGCTGATCCTGCTCGGCGTCCGCTTGACGCCGGCCCAGGCCGTCGGGATCGTGCTGTCGCTGACGGGCGTGCTGGTGATCCTGCTGCATGGCGACTTGACGACACTCAGGAACATCGAGTTCAACAGGGGCGACCTCATCTTCACCGTGGCGCTGGCGATCTTCGGTCTCTATTCGGTGCTATCGCTAAAGCGACCGAGGATTCACGGACTATCATTTGTCGGCTTCACCTTCGGGTGCGGCGCCGCATGCTTGATACCGCTGTTGATCTGGGAGCTGTTGTCGCGCCCAGTAATGCAGCTCGATGCGATGAACCTGCTGACGCTGTTTTACGTCGCGGTGTTTCCCTCGACGCTGGCCTATCTGTGCTTCAATCGCGGCGTGCAGCTGATCGGCGCCAACCGCGCCGCGCCGTTCTTCCACGTGGTGCCGGTGTTCGGATCGGCGATGGCCATCGTCTTTCTCGGCGAGCACCCGAGGCTGTTCCACATCATAGGCTTCGCGCTCGTGCTGACCGGCGTTTTCGTCGCCTCGCGGAAGCCGGCGAGTGCGAGGTAGTTTGCCAGGAACTGATACGCGGATCTGGTCGACGCCAGTTTGTCCAATCCAACAGCATACGTGGCAACACCCGTCCACGTTTTGCGAGCGTTAGACATAGCGCGCCGCTCCCATGCAGACGGCCGTCACCGCGAGCAGCACCGCCGCAATACGCTGGGCGGTAGCGAGGCGCGACCGCGCCTCGGCCTCGTCGGTTTTCCCGACACGCAAGCTCCTGATCGCGCGGCCGCCGATTGCGCCTTGGACCCCTGCCGCCACCAGCGCAGCGAGCGCGCCGATTGCCAGAACTTGCTCGGCGGTGCCGAATGTTCCGGCATGAACCAGGTGCCCGAGATAGCCGCCGGTCAGAACGGCGATCGTCGCCGCGGCCATTTGCGGGCGGAAAAGCTGCTCGCCGCCAACGCCACCGGTTCGTGCCAGCGCAAAGCTGGTGCCCGCCCAGAACACGGAGGAAAGGATATGAAGTGACAAGGCTATGATCAGTGCGATCTGCATGGCATCGCTCCAGGATTGCTTTATAATTAGATATACAGTATGTATATTTAATTAGTCAAAACGATGGCGAGGGGCCGTGGATGTCGACGCGTCGCTATGTGAGTTCGGTTCGCACAGCCGCCGCGGCGGCAAAACGGGATCGCGTCATCGAAGCCGCGGCTTGGTCGCTGCGCGAGGATGCGAGTATCGCCACCTTCTCACTGGATGCGGTGGCAAAGGCGGCGGGCGTGACGCGGCTGACCGTCTATCATCAGTTCGGATCGCGGCGGGGATTGCTCGAAGCCGTCTTCGACGAGATCGCACAACAAGGCGGTCTAGCCCAGATCCCCGAAGCGATGGCGATGCCGGACCCGCGCGCGGCGCTCGATCGTCTGGTCGAGATCTTCTGCGCGTTTTGGAGCAGGGACCCGGCGGTGGGCCGGCTGCATGAAGCAATGGCGACCGACCCCGAATTCGCGCAAGCTCTGATCGAACGCAATGAACGCCGACGAAAAATCATCGATGTGCTGGTCGGACGGATCGCGCGGAAGGCGGCGCCGCCGCGGGCGCGCCGGGACGCCGTAGACATGATCTTCGCACTCACGAGTTTTTCCATGTTCGCCATGCTTGGCCGAGATCGCTCGGCCGGCGAGGTATGCAAGCTGATAAAATCGGCCTGCCGCGGCGCACTTGGCGCGCTGTCACCCGACGGGCATTCGACCGCAACACGGCGATAGGCTGACGCTGCCGGTTGCGGCAGCCATAGCCGTCGCACGAAGGCCTGTCTGCTCATGAGATCATGTCGACTCGACCATCTCCAAGCCGATAGATACCGCCTACCACCTTGAGCTTCCCCTGTTCGACAGCGGAATTCAGGATGGGCGTCGCGGATTTCAGCTTCGCGACGTTGTCGATGACGTTTTGTCGAATTGCATTGTCGAGCGGATTGCCAGGGCTCCCCGAAACAGCTTTCACCGCGGGTGTAAGGCTTGCGACCAGAGAGGGCAGATGGCCGGGCAGCGTGGTGTTGTCCTTGAGCGACTTGATGGTCGCGTCAACCGCGCCGCAGGCGTCGTGGCCAAGTACCATGATCAGGGGCGTGCCCAACACCGTAACTGCATATTCCATGCTGGCAATCGAATCGTCGTTGGCGAAGTTACCCGCCACGCGGCAGACGAACAGGTCGCCCCTGCCGCTATCGAAGGCATATTCGGGCGCGATGCGCGAGTCGGCGCAACTCAGGATGCCGGCGTAGGGATTCTGTCCGCCAACCAGCGCTTCCCGTTCATGCTTGAAGTCATGGCGCCTCGAAACGCCGTCGACGTAGCGCTTGTTGCCTTTCACCAACAGCTCCAATGAAGCATCGGGCGACACCACATTTTGCGGCTTTGGCGGCGCCTTGGCCTCCTTGGCGCTGACCGTGCCGGCCAATGCCAGCCCAGTGGCAGCTGCGCCGAAAAATCCGAGCAAACCACGTCGCGAGAGTTGATCCCGATCAGCCAGTTTTTCATTACGACATATCATGCACACGGAGGTTCTCCATTTTTCGTCGTCCGTTCGAGCCGTTCGTCTCCAATCGATCGCGGAAGCGAAGCGAAGGTCGCGCGCTGTGCGATGTGTTTAGCGAAATAGCGTTCGATCCGGTGCTCCGGTTTTCCCTACCCGATCTTGAATTTGCTGTAGGCCTCAGCTGTTGCGATGATCAGGTGCTCGGCGCAGCCGTTGCGACGATGCGGATCGGAGAGATTTTCGTAATCGGCCGAGGTCATCATGTCGACGAATGCCGCAACGGATGGATAGTACACCAGCGCCACATAGTCCCATTGATTGCCCTCTTGGCGGCCGAGCGCAACCGTCTTGGCGTTACCAGTCCACAACAACGTGCCGCCGCGCGCCTTGATCATCGGCACGGTCAGGGCGCTGTAGCGCAGATAGGCATCCCAGCCGCTGCCGTTTCCATCGAGTGAACGCTCATGGAATCGCATCAGGTTCACCATCACGACCGGTCCCCGATGCGCCAGCTCCTTGAGGCCTTTGAT
>DASSGM010000179.1:0-9622 GCA_035693465.1 Bradyrhizobium sp.
CAAGCTCTGCGGCGAGATCGATGGTGAACATGATCTGCGCAAGCTTGCTCTGCGCGTAGGCGCGCGTGCCATTGTAGCCTTTGGTCAGCATCACGTCGTCGAAATCGAGCGGGTGCTGCCCGAGCGAGGCGACATTGACAATGCGCGACGGCGCGCCGGCTTTTAGCAGCGGCAGCAGCAGGTAAGCGAGCAGGAAACCGGAAAGATAATTTACGGCAAATCGCAGTTCGTAGCCATCGGCGCTGGTGCGTCGCTCGGTCCCGAGCGTGCGCGATCCGATTCCGGCATTGCTGACGAAAACGTCGAGCCGCTGGTGCCCGGCCGTCACCCTTTCCGCGAGCTGTCGCGCCCCGGCAAGCGAGGCCAGATCGGCTTGATAAAACATCGGGGCGTCGTGCCCCTGGCCGCGAATTTCATCGGCCAGCGTTTTCGCCCGGGCTTCATCGCGGCCATGGACCAATACTTTGGCGCCGTCAGCCGCGAGTCTGGCGGCGACGTAGCGGCCGACGCCGTCGGTCGAGCCGGTGATCAATACCGTTTTGCCGGCCATCTTCATGTCAAAAGCACTTCCATTGTCGTGCTCACTGCGCCTGCGCGCCGATACCTGCAGACTTGATGATCGGCCACCATTTGTCGATCTCGGTTTTCTGGAACGCGGCCAACCCTTCCGGCGTCTGCTGTTCGCGCGGCGCGACGTCGAGGCCCAACTCCGTAAACCGCTTCTGTATGGCCGGATCGGCAAGCGCTTCGACGGTCGCGGCATTGAGCCTGGCGATAATGTCCTTCGGTGTCCCTTTCGGCGCAAAGAAGCCGAACCAGCCCGACATGTAAAGTCCGGGCACGCCGGTCTCGTCGGCCGTCGGAATGTCCGGCATCGAGGCCGAGCGTTGCGCCGACAGGTTGGCGAGCGCCTTGATCTTGCCGGCGCGGATTTGCGGCAGTGCCACGGCACCCTGAACGACAAGCAGGTCCACGGTGCCGGAGATCAGGTCGGTCATTGCCGGGCCGGCGCCGCGATAGGGAATGAACTGCACTTTTTGCCTGGTCAGATTCTCGAACAGCACGCCGGTGACATTCGCCGCCGCGTTCTGGTTGACGAAATTGATCTTGCCCGGGTTCGCCTTCATCCACGTCACGAGCTCGGCAAGGTTGTTGGCTGGAAGATCATTCTTGGCAACCATGAGCTGGGGATTGTTGGAGATCAGGCCGATCGGCTCAAAATCCTTTTCCAGGTCGTAGTCGAGTTTGTAGATGATGCTGCCGACATGGGTGTCCCATTGGCCGATGTCGAAGGTGTAACCGTCCGGCGCCGAACGGGCGAGGCGCCCCACCCCGATGCTGCCACCGGCGCCGCCGACATTTTCGACCACGATCGGCTGTCCCAGCACCGCTCGCATGCGCTCCGCCATGATCCGGGCGGCGGTATCGGTAGATCCGCCCGGCGGGAACGGAACCACCAGCGTAATTGAACGCGATGGATAGGTCTGCGCCTGCACAGCAACGATGCCGGCAACCATTGTCAGCCCCAGCGCAACCAAAAACCTTCCCATGGCTTCCCCCTGCATCGATGCGCCCGCCCGCCAGGCGCATCGGCATAATTGTCAAATAACAGGCGGGTTTGCTCAACCCTCACGCTGCGTCGCAACGTCGCAATAACAATCAAAGATGCGAGGGGCGAACAATTTCTACGCTCAAGCGTTTAAACCGACGGGGCAACCGACGAGCTTACCAGGGAGCCCATCATGCTTTGTCCTAGCGGTCGCGTTGCAGCACTTCTGCTCGGAATCTCCGTGATCGCAGCGAGCGGCGGCTCGCACGCCCAGGATCCAAAAAAGCAACCGCCGCCTGCGGCGGCAGCTCGACCTGCTGCACCCCCGCCCGCCATGGCTCGTCCTGCGCCACCCCCGGCCGCGGCTCGCCCTGCCCCGCCTCCGGCAATGGCGCGATCCGCCGCACCGGCGGTCCATCCGGCTCCGCCGCCACAACGTCCGGCCATGGCGCCGCGTCCAACGCCGCACATCGCTGCGCCGTCGCGCCCGGCCGCCCCGCGTGTTGCAGGGCCGCGGCCCGAGATCCGCCATGGCGCGGCTGCACCGCCGCAGCGTGCGGCCACGGCGCCGCGCCGGACGCCGCATATCGCCACACCGTCGCGACCGGGCACACCGACCGCCTTAAGCGCACGCCCGTCGCGACAGGAGCGGGTCGAACAGCGCGCGCAGCAGCGTGAGCAGCGTGAGCAGCAGCAACAGCATGCCGTGCAGGAGCGGCAGCGCGACACGCTTTCGCGCCAGAGCGCGCAGCGCCAGGAACGCATCGATCGCTTGCAGCAGCGTGTGCAGCAACTGCAGTCGCAACAGCCGCATGGCCAGCGGGCGCAACGCGCCCAGCAACGGTTGCTGCAATCGCAACGCAACCTGCTCGAGCGCGAACAGCGGGTGCAACAAAGTGATCTGGCGCGCCAGCAGCGGCTGGGATCACAGCCCTCGGCGGCGCAACCCGCCGCTGCGGCCACGGCCCAGGCTGCCGCGCGCGGGCGATTTGCCGCGGCTTTCGGCAGTGCGGGCTCACAGGCCAAGGACGCACGCGGGGCCCGAGAGCACCGCTGGGCTCCCCGTTACGCCTGGCGGCGCGGCGTGCGCGCGGCGTTTGTAGCGTGGCTCGGCCCGGTGTTCTGGCCCTATGCCTACTCCGACATTTTCGAATACACGTTCTGGCCCGACGCCTACGAGCCAGGCTATTGGGCCTACGCCTATGACGACCTGGTCGATACCGTGTTCTGGGGCACCGACAGCCCCTATTCCGCCTACGCCAGCCTCGGCCCGGGTGAAGAGTCCGGCGGCGCCATCACCGGCTCCCGACTGCGCGAACGCCCAAGTGTTAGCCCACAGGCTCTGCGGCAGCTGTGCGGAGACCCGGAAAAGGGCATTACCGCGTGGCCATTTGCTTCAATCGTGCAGACGGTGCGGCCGACGCCCGAGCAACGCGCGTTGCTCGACGAGCTGAAGAGCGCGGCCGCCAAGGCTGCCGATGTCTTCAAGGAGTCCTGCAGCGATTCCTATGCCATGACCCCGCCCGGACGCCTGCGCGCGATGATGAACCGCGTCACGGCCACGCTCGAGGCGGTGCGGATCGTGCGGCCTGCACTGCAAAGATTCTATAACTCGCTCAGCGACGAGCAGCAGGCGCGCTTCAACACGCTCGGCCCCCATCTCAGCGAGCGTTCGCAGCAGGACGCGAGCGCGCAGCCCGATGGCTGTGGCGAGCCGAAAGCCGGTCTGACCAACCTGCCGATCGAGCGCATTGACGCCGTGATACGCCCGGCGGGCTCGCAAAAAGAAGCGCTCAACCACCTGAGCGGGGCGACCAAGAAGGCCGTTCATGTGCTGCAGACGGCCTGCCCGAACGACGTTCCGCTCACGCCGGTTGGACGGCTGGAGGCGATGGAGAAGCGGCTCGAGGCCATGCTGCAGGCGGCTAAACTGGTGCAGCCGGCATTGGATGAGTTCTACGCCAAGCTGGGCAGCGAGCAGAAAGCGCGCTTCAACACACTGGGACAGTTCGCGAGCCGCTGATCGCAGCTTGACCGATGCGACCATCTCGCTGCGCTCCTGAAGCGCTCAGTGAATTTCAGCCGAACGCTTCAGCGCCTCTTTCAGCTTTTCAAGCGTAAAATCCTTGCTGCGGGCAATCTCGAGGATTGGCGTCTCGCGGCGGCCGCAGAGCTCAGCCGCATCCGGCAGCTTCGCGGCGACCTCAAGCGGGATGACCACCGCGCCATGACGATCGGCGTGAATGAGATCGCCGGAGCGCACCGTCATTCCGGCCACGCGAACTTCGCCGCCGAAATTTTCGGCGTGAACGTAGGCGTGAGACGGTCCGATCGAGCCGGCGAGCGCCTGGAAGCCGGGCGCCCATTGCGCGATGTCGCGGATCGAGCCGTCCGTGATGACACCGAGTGAGCCGAGCGCCTTGTGCACCGCGCTTTGAACCTCGCCCCAGAACGCGCCAAATCCCGCATCGTGGCCGTCGATATCCTGGATCACGTTGATGCGCGGCCCTGGTCCGGTGCCGACATATTCGTAATAGGCAATTCGCCGCTGCTGCTGTTCGGCGGCCGGCAGGCCGGAGGCGAGCACCGAGCGGATCGTTGTGGTGCGCGCATATCCGACCATCGGCGGCAGATCGGGGAATGGGCACACCAGCGGCTTCGTCGTATAGCCAACGAGACGACGCGCCGGCGCGACGATTTCCAACGCGTTGCAGATCGTGGGCGTGTCGTAGCGCGCCAATGCTTCAAGAAGTGCAGCGGGCAGCGGTGGGGTCGCGGAATCCGTCACGGCGTTCTCTCCAGAATTATGGGCCGGCCATTTTTCGTTGGCGCGTAGGGTCAGCCGTATAACCGAGATTGGGATCGAACCCAACTCGGCGATTGTTCATGGCAGATATTTTGGGTGCGAACACTCAATTCAGCCGAGCCGGCCGATTGTCCTGTTCTGCTTCGCCGGGCGTCGCTGCGAATGGCGACGCTGGATTTGACGGGGTGGCAGCGGCGGGCACAGCAGCCTGCGCATCGAACGCGCGCTGTTGGTCGCGATAGGACTTCCATCCGGCCGGCAGGCTCAGGAGAAAGAGCACCGAACCCGCCGACAGAATGTGCCAGGGATATCCGATCAAGAGCGCGATGAAGAAAATAACCGATACGAAGACCGGCAGCACCATTTCCGGCGGCACCCGCATGCGGATGGTCTTGCCCGAAAATACCGGCAGCCGCGAGACCATCAGGAACGCGATCAACAGCGTATAGAGCGCGGTCAGCGTCGGATGGGGTTTCGGCAGGCCAAGGAATGCGAGATAGATCGGAAGCAGCACGGTGATGGCGCCGGCGGGCGCAGGAACACCGGTGAAGAAATTGGTCGCGAACGCCGGCTTGTTTGGATCGTCCATGGTGGCGTTGAAGCGTGCAAGCCGCAAGCCGCCGCTGATCGCGAACACCATCGCCGCGATCCAGCCGCCATTGTGGATCTCGTGCAACTGCCAGAAATACAGGATCAGACCCGGGGCGACGCCGAAATTGACGAAGTCCGCGAGGCTGTCGAGCTCCGCCCCGAATTTGGATTGGCCCTTGATCATGCGCGCGACACGGCCGTCGATGCCGTCGAGCGCGGCTGCGAACACGATCGCCGCCACCGCCAACTCCATCCGCCCTTCCGTCGACAGCCGGATCGCCGTCAACCCCGCGCAGATCGCGAGCAGCGTGATGACGTTGGGCACCAGCATCCGCACCGGGATCGGGCGAAACCGGCGCCGGCGCATTTCGTTGGATTTGGGATCGAAAGGCATCATGGCTCGCATAGATATAGCAAGCGCCGGCCGGCTCCGCCATGTGGCGGTCAGCCGCCCGGTTCACCGGAAAAATGGTTAATCGGGGCGGAAAGTCCGGCCGTCGTCGCCAAGCCTGAGATCGGCCAGAATGGTCTCGCCTGCGACCGCGGTCTGACCTTCGGAGACCAGCGCCTTGGTGCCTTCCGGCAGATAGACGTCGAGCCGTGACCCGAAGCGGATCAGCCCGAAGCGCTCTCCTGCGGTGATCGACTGTCCTTCGCGAACGAACGACACGATCCGCCGCGCCACCAGGCCCGCGATCTGGATAACGCCGATGCGTCCGTTCGGCGTCGATATGACAAGCGAATTGCGCTCATTGTCCTCGCTCGCCTTGTCAAGCTCGGCGTTGACAAAGGTGCCCGGCCGATACGCGATCCGATCGATCCGTCCCGCCGCCGGACTGCGATTCACATGGCAGTTGAACACGCTCATGAATATCGAGATGCGAGGCAGCGGCCTGTCGCCGAGACCGAGTTCGGCTGGCGGCAGCACCTGCGTCACCATCGAAATGCGTCCGTCGGCCGGCGCCACGACGATGCCCTCGCGAACCGGCGTCACCCGCACTGGATCGCGGAAAAACAGCGCGCACCAGATCGTCAGCAAGGTGCCGAGCCAGCCCAGCGGCGTCCAGATCCAGAACAGAATCAGGCTGGCAAGCGCAAAGCCGCCGATGAACGGATAGCCCTCGGGGTGAACCGGCGGAATTTGCGCGCGAATGGAGTTGGTGATCGACATTCAAAGTTCACTGTCATTCTTCCCCTCTCCCCTTGTGGGAGAGGGTGGCGCGCAGCGAAGCGGCGTGCCGGGATAGGGGTTTATACCAGCGGCCATGATGACGTCGAGAACGCCACCAGTGCTGCTCAGCACCTCATTATTCCAGAACCTTAAAATGCGAAACCCCTCACTTTCCAGCCATCGCGTACGCCGTAAATCGTCTTCGCTTTCAGCGTGTTGACCGCCGTCCACTTCGACGACGAGACATTTCTGAAAGGACACGAAGTCCACAATGTATCGGCCAATCAATGCCTGTCGCTTGAACTTCATTCCCGCGAAGCGATGCGCACGAAGGAAATACCAAAAGCCTTCGCTCGGCCTCTGTCATGTTGGCGCGAAGGGCTTTGGCGTGACTTCCTGTCATACCCCTCTCCCGGCTCGACTAACGTCGAGCCACCCTCTCCCACAAGGGGAGAAGGGACCCCCGAGTGCCCAGTGCGTACAAACGCGGTTATCATTCGGCAGCGGCTGGCGTCACCAGCGCATCGTCAACCGGCGGCGGCTCCCGGTTCGGCGCTTCGTTCTCATTAGCAATCCGCGCCAGCTTCTCCCGCGCCTCCTGAGCCTCGCGCTGCCGGTTCCACATACTGGCATAAAGTCCGCCGCTCGCCAAAAGCGCGGGGTGAGTTCCGCGCTCGACGATACGGCCCTGATCCAGGACGATGATCTCGTCGGCGCCCACGATCGTGGACAGCCGATGCGCGATCACCAGAGATGTGCGGTTGCGCGACACCCGCTCCAGCGCATCCTGAATTTCCCGTTCGGTATGGCTGTCGAGTGCCGAAGTGGCCTCGTCGAGCACCAGGATCGGCGGGCCTTTCAGAACCGTGCGCGCGATCGCGACCCGTTGTTTCTCGCCGCCTGACAATTTCAATCCGCGTTCGCCGACCTGGGTCTCGTAACCCTTCGGCGACATCCGGATGAAGCCGTCGATTTGCGCAAGCTGCGCCGCCTGTTCTACTTCGGCATCGCTGGCATCCCAGCGGCCGTAGCGAATGTTGTAGCGGATGGTATCGTTGAACAGCACGGTGTCCTGCGGCACCATGCCGATCGAGGCGCGCAGCGACGACTGCGTGACGTTGCGGATATCCTGGCCGTCGATCAGGATCCTGCCGCCCGAGACGTCATAGAGGCGAAACAACAGGCGCGAGATGGTGGATTTGCCGGCGCCGGACGGCCCGACGATCGCCACTGTCTTGCCGGCCGGCACCTCGAAACTGAGACCTTTGAGGATCGGACGCTCGAGGTCGTACGAGAACCGCACATCCTCAAAGCGCAGATTGCCCGATGTCACGGTCAAGGGCCTTGCGCCCGGAACTTCCTTGATCTCGGGCTTTCGCGCCAGGACGTTGAACATCTTCTCGATATCGATGATCGCCTGCTTGATCTCGCGATACACCATGCCCATGAAATTCAGCGGCTGGTAAAGCTGGATCATCATGGCGTTGACCAGGACAAAATCGCCGACGGTATGGGTGCCGTTGCGCACCCCGGCCGCGCACATCAGCATGATCGCCGTCAGGCCGGCAGTGAAAATGATCGCCTGCCCGGTATTGAGAACCGCAAGCGACGTATAGGTTTTGACGCTGGCCCGCTCGTAGCGTTCCATCGAACGGTCATAGCGCTGGGCTTCCCGCTCCTCGGCCCCGAAATATTTGACCGTCTCGTAATTCAACAGCGAGTCGATCGCCTTGGTGTTCGCCTCGGTATCGGAATCGTTCATCCTGCGCCGAATTTCGATCCGCCATTCGGTCGCAAGGTAGGTGAAGTACATGAACACCACCACCGTGATCATGGTGGCGAGCACGTAGCGCCAGTCGAACTGCCACAGTAGCACGGCCGTCAGCAACGCAACCTCGACGATGGTCGGCGCCAGTTGCAGGATCACCATCCGCACGATGACTTCGATGCCGGCCCGCCCGCGCTCCAGCACGCGCGTCAGTCCGCCGGTCTTGCGCTCCAGGTGAAAGCGCAGCGACAATTCATGCATGTGGACGAAGGTGAGATAGGCCAGCTTGCGCACCGCGTGCATCGCCACCTGCGCAAAAATTCCGTCGCGCCATTGCGTCAGGACCGCCATCAGCACGCGCAGGCCGCCATAGCTCAAGGTCATGAGCAGGGGCGAGGCGATCAGCCACAACTGCCAGTTCGACGATTGCACCGGGGCGGTGTTCGCGCCGGTCAGGGCGTCGATCGCCCATTTGAACGTGAACGGCACCGCCAGCGTCGCCAGTTTGGCGAGCAGCAAGAGCACCATCGACCAGACCACGCGCATCTTCAGATCGGCGCGATCGCTGGGCCAGATATAGGGCCACAGATGCATCAGCGTCCCGATCAGGGTCGCCTGTTCGATGGATCTGCTGGACGCAGGCAGCGTTTCGCCGGCGCCTCCGGACGAATCAGTGTGAGTCATCAATCGGAGCCTGGAACGAAACGGTGCGCGGATCCGTTGCCGCGCGTGTTATCCTGTTTATCTGCATTGTTTCCGTCATATAGAGCGTTTGAATGCCGCATGCACCCTCGCGGAAAGCAATTCTTTCGCGATTTGCGGCATTTGGGCATAGATTCGGCCGGCTTCATGAAATCCGATAGCCTTGACGCCTTTACGCTGCAGTGCCACATGCCCGGAATGAGCAAGATCAAAACTATCTGTGTTTATTGCGGCTCCGGCCCTGGTTCAAACCCCCGCTTTATTGAAGCAGCCATCGCATTAGGAAAGACCCTCGCGGAGAACCGTATCCGCCTCGTTTATGGCGGCGGCTCGATCGGGTTGATGGGCGCCCTGGCCACCGCGGCACTCGATCATGGCGGCACCGTCACCGGCATTATTCCGGATTTTCTCACCTCCCGCGAGAACGCGTTGACGCGCGTTCAGGAACTGGTCGTCACGCCGGACATGCATGAGCGCAAGCGGTTGATGTTCGAGCGCTCCGATGCGTTCGTTGCGCTGCCCGGCGGGGTTGGCACGCTGGAGGAACTGGTGGAGCAACTGACCTGGAAGCAGCTTGGCCGCCACACCAAGCCCGTCCTGCTCGCAAACGTCGACGGTTTCTGGGAGCCCTTGCTTGCGCTGCTCGCGCACATGCGGGCGACGCAATTCATTCGACCGACCCTATCGGTCGATGTTCTGAAAGCCGAACGGGTCGAAGATATCCTGCCGCGGTTGCGCGCGGCCGTTGCGCGCGTGCCTGAGGGCACCGAGGAACTGGCGCCCGAATTGGCCCGCCGGCTCTAAAACTATCGCGACCTCTCCGCATCATTCCGCAGGAAACGTCACGGCTTCGATGCGATTGCCGTCGGGATCGAGGATGAACGCCGCGTAGTAACGCACGCGATCATGCGGGCGCAGCCCGGGCGCGCCGTCGGAGCGGCCTCCGGCCTTCAACGCCGCCGCATGGAACGCGTCAACCTCGCCGGTCGACTTCGCCCGCAGGCAGACATGAGCGCCGCTCTCCGGCTCGACCCG
>DASSGM010000180.1:0-7310 GCA_035693465.1 Bradyrhizobium sp.
CCGGTGGCGCCGAATGTTCAAGGCGCGTTCTTCCTGGGCAAAATCACCATCGTGCTTTACTGGTTCCTGGAGGTGTTTTTCCTGAGCGCCTTGCGCTTCGCCTATCGTTATTTTCGCTATACGCGGGTGCTTCATCACGCCAAAGCGGAGGATGCGTCGCCGACCCTTTTGGTCGGCCGCGCAGCGGACGCCGAAATTCTCTTGCGGGGAATCGAAAGTGGCGCCGTCAAACGCATCTGGCCGGTCGGCCTGTTGTCGCCGTCGAGCGCCGACCAAGGTCAGTCGATCCGGAACATACCGGTGCTGGGCGGCATCGACGATTTCGAGGACGTGATCGGGGATTTCACAAGGCGCAACAAGCCGATTGCGCGCGTGGTGATGACGCCATCGGCGTTCTCTCCCGAGGCGCGGCCGGAATCCGTTCTGATGCGGGCACGCCGGCTCGGATTGATCGTCAGCCGCCTGCCATCGCTGGAGAGCGGAGATACGCCGCGGTTGACGTCGGTCGCGGTGGAGGACCTGCTGCTGCGTCCCAGCGAAAACATCGACTACGCCCGCCTGGAAGCGTTTGTGAAAAACAAGTCGGTGATCGTTACCGGAGGCGGCGGCTCGATCGGTGCGGAGATTTGCGACCGCGTCGTGACGTTCGGTGCCGGCCGATTGCTGGTGATCGAGAATTCAGAACCTGCGCTCTATGCAGTGACGGAAGTGCTGGCGGCGCACCAGTCCAGTGCGCTGATTGAGGGGCGGATTGCGGATATTCGCGATCGCGAACGGATGCTGCGGCTGATGAGCGAATTCCGGCCGGACATCGTGTTTCATGCCGCCGCCCTCAAGCACGTGCCGATTCTCGAACGCGACTGGAGTGAAGGGGTCAAGACCAATATTTTCGGAACGGTAAATGTCGCCGACGCGGCCTTGGCGGCGGGCGCCGAGGCAATGGTGATGATCTCGACCGACAAGGCGATCGAGCCGGTCTCGATGCTGGGCCTGACCAAGCGCTTTGCCGAGATGTATTGCCAGGCGCTCGATCACGATCTGGTATCTCAACAGGGCGGCAGGCCGCCGATGCGCCTGATCTCGGTGAGGTTCGGCAATGTGCTGGCGTCGAACGGATCTGTGGTGCCGAAATTCAAGGCCCAGATCGAAGCGGGCGGGCCGGTGACGGTCACGCACCCGGATATGGTCAGGTATTTCATGACGATCCGCGAAGCCTGCGATCTGGTGATCACGGCCGCCACGCACGCGCTGGCGCCGGCGCGTCCGGACGTTTCGGTTTACGTGCTCAACATGGGGCAACCGGTCAAGATCGTGGATCTTGCAGAGCGCATGATCCGGCTGTCGGGTCTGCAGCCGGGCCATGATATCGATATCGTTTTCACCGGAATGCGGCCAGGAGAACGGTTGAACGAAATCCTGTTCGCCACCGAGGAGCCGGCCATCGAGATTGGTGTCGCGGGCATCATGGCAGCCAAGCCCAACGAACCGCCGATGCAGGCCCTGCGCAAGTGGATCGCGGCGCTGGAGCAGGCGATCGCCAGGGATGACCGAGCGACCATCAGGGCGATCCTGAAGGACGCCGTGCCGGAATTCGGGTCGACCGCCGCGTGAGATGATTGCTGGTGGCGCTCGCTGTGGTGATGCAATCCTACGAAAAGACGTCGATGCGAAAGCCCGCAAAAATCGTTGTCGTCAGCCAGCACTATCCGCCGGATCGCAGCACGACAGCCGCAATCATGTCGGCGATCGCGGGGCATCTCGCAAAGGAAGCACCGCTCTTGGTGCTTTCGGGAACGCCGGGGTCCAGATCAGCTGAGCCGGTGAACTCGGGTGATCCGACCGTCGTTGAAATCAAAAACCGGATGCCGGGCAAGGCTGCGCTTTTCAAGCGCGCAATGGCCGAAGTCTCCTTCACCTTGCGTACAGCTGTGGCTCTTCTTGCAAAGCTGCGCCGCGGGGATGTGGTGCTCACGGTCACGGCTCCCTTCATGCTGCCCTATGCGGTAGCCGCAGCGGCAAGATTGCGGCGCGCTCGGTCGATTCTTATCATGCACGATCTATATCCCGACGTGCTTGTCATGGCGGGTGTGTTGCAGCCAACATCGATCGTGACCAAGGCGATACATGTTGCAAATTCCCTGATGTTTGGCGCGCTGAATGCCGTCGTTACCATCGGGCGGGATACCGAACAGCGGCTTTTGCGCTACCGTCGGATGACGCGCGAAAAAATTTGCTTCATTCCGAACTGGACCACGCTGATGCCGGGCGTGCGGCCGATATCCGCCGAGAACTCCTATCGTCCGGCCTCCGCCCGTTTTGTCGTCGGGCTTTCCGGCAATCTCGGATTTACCCACGATCCGGCTGTGGTGTTTGATGCGGCCCGATTGATGCGCGGTGAGGGGGATATTCATTTCCTGCTATCCGGGTGGGGGATTGGTTTCGAGCAACTCAAGCAAATGCAAGCCAAAGCGAACCTTCCCAATATAACGCTCGTTGAGCGAGTAACAGACGACGAGCTCGAGCAATTTCTTTCGGCTGCAGACATTTGGCTTATCCCGTATCGCCGGGACGTCGCCGGCGTTTCGGTCCCCAGCAGGTTTTATAATCTGCTGGCCCTTGGCCGGCCTGTAATCATCATTGCCGAGCCCGATGCAGAGGTCGCACAAACGATTGCGGAACATAGGGTTGGCTGGGTGGTCGCGCCGGACCGGCCCGACACGCTCGCGCAAACCATTCGTATTGCTTCCAGGTCGATAGACCCGTTAATGGTTGAACGAGCTGCAACCATTGCAGGCCAGTTCGGTTTCGCCCGTGCCATGGCGAGCTATTCCGCCCTGGTTCAAAAGAACCTGCGCAACGGCCGCTGAGACCCAAGAGGCTTCCATGAAACTCGGACGACCCGTCGTGCTTTTGACCGGAGCCAGCAGGTTCGTTGGGCAGCACATCGCGCCCTGAAGCGTATGACAGGGTTGTGGGCTCGATGAAGGCCGCGCCTGGCAATACACGGTTCCAAATCGAAATGATTTTTGCGCCGATGCGCCTGCGGCTAGCGACGTCGGCGTGAAAACCGGTACATGACCAGGGCCGTGGCCAAGCCCCCGGCGATCAAGAACAAAGTCCGTACCATGACCGACTGCGTCATGATCGACCCGACCGCAAGCACCGCAAGAGCGATGTTGAGCGCGAGCACCTCGCTTACCACGCGCAACACCGTGAAGCCGTTATCGGTCGCGCGCTGATAAAAATGCGAACGATGCGCCGCCCAGAACGGTTCTCCCCTTGCCAGCCGGCGCAGCAGCGTCACGGTCGCATCCGACAAATAATATAGCGGCAGCAGCAACGCGGCGACGATTTGCTGGTTATAGGCCAGCTGCAACAAGCACCAGCCAAGCAACAGGCCGATCGGCAAGCTGCCGACGTCTCCGAGAAAGACTTTTGCCACCGGGCGGTTGAAGGGCGCGAATCCAACCATCGCGCCGCAGAGCGCTGCGGCGACAATGGTTGCCGATGGCGGAAACTCACCAAACCATCCGAGTACAGCCATCGTGGCGGTGATTGGCACGACCTCGGCGACGGTCATCCAATCCAGCCCGTCCATGAAGTTGACCAGGTTCACAAACCAAAGGCCTGCCAGCAAAAGCAGACTGCGTTCGATCCAGAGCGGTGCGGCCGAAACGATCCTGATATCGCCGGGCACCGTAAAGAGAACGGTGCTGACCGCGACCGCCTGCAGTATCAGTCGCGGCAGTACCGGGATGGAACGGATGTCGTCCGCAAATCCCACAATGGCCATGAACAGCGAGGCAGCGAAAATCGCGATCACCGAGTTCACCGCATCTGCGGAAGCGACGATGGCGCCCGCGACGACCAGGGTCGCGCCGATCGCCGCGATGCCGGCCCCCTGGGGCGTTGCAACGCGGTGCGAGGACCGCGGGTTCGGCTTTGCAAGGGCATGCCGCAAAAGCAAGGGCCGGATCGCCCAAGTGATGGCGGCCGAAACCATGGCCGCAGCAACGAGTGCGAAAATCGACAGGAGCGGCTGCGGAATGATCATTCTACCCAATGCGGCCGTTACTCTGGAACCTGGATCGGTGCCGAACCCTGCGCCGCTTTCTCGGCGCTGAAAATCCACACCAGCCCGCCGAATGCGCCGACCAGGAAGGATACGGCGCCAAACAGCAGCGAAACGTTGACGCCTTCATTGGTCATCAACCCGGCATATCCGAACGCCAGACCCATGGTGGCCTCGCGCACCCCCCAGCCGGCAATCGAGATCGGCAGCATGGTGATCAGCATGACAGGCGGAACCAGTTGAAAGATCTGACTGAACAGCACCGGCGCCGCGATCGATTGCACCACGCACCAGGCGATGACGACGGCCAGAACGTGGACAAGCAGTGACAGCACCGCGACCTTCGGTCCACGCTTGCGGCTGAAAAGTACCCGGTTTGCGATCACCGCGCAGGCGTGGAGATGATGCGTTCCCCACCAGCGCTTCAGCCAGGACCAATGCAGCCTGCCGAGAAACAGAAATCCCACCCCGCCTGCGAGCGCGGCGAAATCGATCAGCAGCAGGGCCGACCGGCCATTGGGATCGGTGATAAGACGATAGCTCCAGGGCAGGCTCGCCACGATGATGATCGCAAGCGCGATCAGGCCGATGGCGCGGTCAACGAAGATCGAATAGGTCGCTGCGCGCCATCCGGCGCCGCTGCGCGCGACCAGCCAGAGCCGCACGGCGTCGCCGCCGATCGAGGACGGCAGCGTCTGGTTGAAGAACGTTCCAATCAGATTGAAGCGCATCGCCTGATTTGTCGCCAGCGGGGCGCCGCACTCCGCGCCGATCTCGCGCCATCGCAAGACGCCGACAAAAATCTGCAGGAATGTCACGACAATCGCCATGCCGATCCAGACCAGGCTCGTGATATTGATCCGCGACACGAGATCGGAGAGATTGACCTTGCGCAGCGCGAAATAAAGCAGCGCCGCCGAGATCAATATTTTTGCCGTCGAAAACAGGATCCGGCGCATCTCGCCCGCGCTTGCCAAGGTTGAGAAGATGTTAAAACAGCGCAACTCGACGCCGCGCGCCCCAAACTCCGCCGCCTTGGTATGGTTTTAAAGCCAATCTGGCAATAGCTGCACAACTGGGTATTGCGACACCCGCGATACGGCAGGTAAAGAGGCTCCGGCCGGAGCGGCGGAGCCGAACCGATACCCTGGGGTTGCGATGTCGGATAAGACAATATTGGTGACGGGCGCGGCGGGGTTTATTGGCTTTCACGTTGCCCGCCAGCTGGCGGCCGAAGGCCGTGACGTTGTCGGTCTCGACAATCTCAACAGTCACTATGATCCGGCGTTGAAGTCGGCGCGACTGGAGATCCTGCGCGCGAGTTCACGGTTCAGTTTCTTGCAGGCCGATCTCGCGGATCGCCCGTTAGTGGCTTCGCTGTTCGCGAAACACCGCTTTGCGGCAGTGATCCATCTCGCAGCTCAGGCCGGCGTGCGCCACTCCATCGATCATCCTCATGCCTACGCCGATTCGAATCTCGAAGGCTTTGTCAATGTTCTGGAAGGCTGCCGGCACAATGAGTGTCGTCACCTGATTTATGCGTCGTCTTCATCGGTCTATGGCAACAACACCAAGTTGCCATTCTCGGTCGAGGACAGGACCGATCATCCGATCAGTCTCTACGCCGCGACCAAAAAGGCCAACGAGTTGATGGCGCATTCCTACAGCCACCTCTACGGGCTGCCGGTCACCGGCCTGCGGTTCTTCACCATCTACGGGCCATGGGGACGGCCCGATATGGCGGTTTTTCTGTTTGCCCGGGCGATCGTTGAAGGCAAGCCGATCAGGCTTTTTAACCATGGCAAGATGCGCCGCGACTTCACCTATATCGATGACGTTACCCGTGTAGTTTCGCGCCTTGTGGATCGTATTCCCGCAGCTGATGAGGGTGCGGGGCGTGCGCCGGCGCAGCTCTACAATGTCGGTAATCACCGCCCCGAAGAGCTTATGCACCTGGTGGCGCTGTTGGAGAAGGAGTTGGGCCGCACGGTGGTAAAGGATATGTTGCCGATGCAGCCCGGAGACGTAACCGAAACCTTCGCCGATGTAGGGGATCTGACGCGCGACGTCGGCTTTCGGCCCGAGACCTCTATTGAGGATGGTATTCGCGGCTTTGTCGCGTGGTATCGCGACCATTACAAAGTTTGAGGCGCCGATGGACAGACGAATTGTTCCACTGATCATGTGCGGCGGCGCCGGAACGCGGCTGTGGCCGGCCTCGCGCGAGGTCCGCCCAAAGCAATTCCTGCCATTGTTTGCAGCGCGTTCGACATTTCAGGATACGATGCTGCGGGTGTCGGATGCGAAGCTGTTCGAGCGTCCGATCGTCATCACCAACACCGCGTATCGCTTCATGGTGCTCGATCAGCTTGCCGAGATCGGGCTCGAGGCCGACGTCCTGCTCGAACCGATGCGGCGGGATTCCGGGCCGGCGATAGCGGCGGGCGCGGCCTTTGCCAGGATGCGTGACAAGGACGCGGTGGTTCTGGCGCTCGCGGCCGATCACGTCGTTCGCGATGCCGGCGCCTTTGTCGCCGCCTGCCGCCAGGGT
Organism: Bradyrhizobium sp.; assembly: GCA_035693465.1. Classification (GTDB taxonomy): domain Bacteria; phylum Pseudomonadota; class Alphaproteobacteria; order Rhizobiales; family Xanthobacteraceae; genus Bradyrhizobium. Next base: position 6,624 of record DASSGM010000180.1, read on the forward strand.
CTCACGGCAGCCGAAGCGGGACGCATCGTGACCTTCGGCGTTCGGCCGGAGCGCGCGGCCACCGAGTACGGCTATATCAGTCCCGGCGAGCCGGTTGTCGGAGAGATTCGGGCGGTAATGAAATTCGTCGAGAAGCCGGACCCGGTAAAAGCCGCTGAATATGTGAAGGCCGGATATTTCTGGAACAGCGGCAACTTCATGTTTCGCGCCTCCGTGCTGCTCGATGAATACAGGAACGTCGATGCCGAAAGCGTGAAGGCCGTCACCGATTCGGTGACCAAGGCCGGGCGCGACCTCGGATTTTTCAAGCTGGAGGCGAGCGCGTTCGGATCGGCGAAGGCGATCTCCATCGACTATGCGGTAATGGAAAAGACCTCTCGTGCCGCCGTCGTGCCGGTGGCATGTGGCTGGTCCGATGTCGGGTCCTGGCATGCGGTGTGGGAACTGTCGGACAAGGATAGCCAGGGCAACGCCGCGCAGGGTGTTGCCGTGTTCGAGGATTCCCGCAACTGCAACGTTTCGACCGACAAGGCGCTGGTCGCGCTCGAAGGCGTCGACGATCTGGTGGTGGTGGCGACGCAAGACGCCGTGCTGGTGTCGCGTCAGAAAGATGCCGACGGGTTGAAGCGGCTGGTGGCGAGATTGAAAACGATTGCGCCCCAGGTCACGGAGGAACATCTCAAAGCG
>DASSGM010000181.1:0-2607 GCA_035693465.1 Bradyrhizobium sp.
ACATGCGTGTACTGCGGCGAGCCCAGGCTACCTGTCGGATCGGCCAATGACGTCCATCAGCTCGGATATCTTCTGACGTTGATCGGACTTGTTGCCGCTGGCAATGGCGTGTTCGACGCAATGCGACACGTGATCCCTGAGCACTTCTTCCTCGACGCGGCGGAGCGCGGCCCGCACCGCCGAGATCTGGGTGACGATGTCGATGCAATAGCGGTCCTCGTCGACCATTTTGGCCAGGCCGCGAACCTGGCCCTCGATCCGGCCCAGGCGTTTCTGGCAGGATGCCTTGATGTCTTTTCGCATGCGGCTTATATACCCCTAGAGGGTATAGGTTGCAAGCGGGATTATGGTGGGGAGTTCGATGGCCAGAGCCGAAAACACGAATACAGGCAGCGCCGCCAAAGATTCCGGATGCTGCGGCAGAGGCCATGATCACGCCGGCCACGTTCACACCACCCATGGTCATGACAGCCATCATCCCGATGCCAAGGCCGCCGTGCCGGAGGGCACGATCTACACCTGCCCGATGCATCCGCAGATCCGCCAGGTCGGTCCCGGAAACTGCCCGATCTGCGGCATGGCGCTGGAGCCCGAACTGGCAACGCCCGATGCGCCGCCAAATCCCGAACTCGCGGACATGACCCGGCGGTTCTGGATCGGGCTTGTGCTTTCCGTTCCGGCGGTGGCCCTGGAAATGGGTGGTCATCTCTTCGGCGGTCACGGCTGGATCGACCAGACGCTATCGAACTGGATTCAGCTGGTGTTCGCCACCCCTGTCGTGCTGTGGGCCGGCTGGCCGTTTTTCGTGCGTGGCTGGCAATCGCTGGTGACGCGCAATCTCAACATGTTCACCCTGATCGCGATGGGCATCGGCGTGGCGTATGGCTACAGCCTCGTCGGCACCGCCGCGCCAAATATTTTCCCGGCGACCTTTCGCGGGCATGACGGCGCGGTTGCGGTCTACTTCGAGGCGGCAGCCGTTATCACCGTCCTCGTCCTGCTCGGTCAGGTTCTGGAGCTGCGCGCGCGCGAAGCGACATCAGGGGCGATCAAGGCGCTGCTGGGGCTGGCGCCGAAAACCGCCCGCCTTGTCGATGACAACGGCGCCGACCATGAGGTTCCGATTGATAGTCTAAATGTCGACGACAAACTGCGCGTCCGGCCCGGGGAAAAGGTGCCGGTGGACGGTGTCATCCTCGAGGGACGATCGACCCTCGATGAATCCCTGGTGACCGGCGAATCCATGCCGGTCACCAGGGAGACCGGCGGCAAGGTGATCGCTGGCACGCTCAACCAATCCGGCAGTTTTGTGATGCGTGCCGACAAGGTCGGGCGCGATACTCTGCTTTCGCAGATCGTAAAAATGGTCGCGGAGGCGCAGCGCTCGCGCGCGCCGATCCAGCGGCTCGCCGACCAGGTCGCCGGCTGGTTCGTACCCACCGTGATCGTTGTTGCGGTCCTCGCCTTCGGCGCCTGGGCTTTGTTCGGGCCGGAACCGCGGATGGCCTACGGCATGGTCGCAGCCGTGACCGTGCTGATCATTGCCTGCCCCTGCGCGCTCGGTCTCGCCACGCCGATGTCGATCATGGTTGGCGTCGGGCGCGGTGCGCAGGTGGGCGTGTTGATCAGGAATGCCGAGGCGCTGGAGCGGATGGAAAAGGTCGATACCCTCGTGGTCGACAAGACCGGAACGCTGACCGAAGGCAAGCCGAAAGTCGTCGCGATCGTTGCGGCAGGCGGATCTCAGGAGAGCGAGATTCTGCGGCTCGCCGCCAGCGTCGAGCGCGCCAGCGAGCACCCGCTTGCGGACGCGATCGTGCGGGCGGCGAAGGAGCGCAATCTCTATCTGAGCAAGGTCGAGGGGTTCAATTCGCCGACCGGCAAGGGCGCGATCGGCGAGGTCGATGGCAAGACCGTTGTTCTCGGCAATTCGAATTTTTTGAAATCGCTCGGAATAGAAACGCAGCCGCTGAATGAGCAAGGCGAGCGTTTGCGCGAAGACGGCGCCACCGTCATCGGCATCGCGGTCGACGGCAAGCTCGGCGGGCTGTTCGCCATCGCCGATCCGGTCAAGGCGTCGGCGCCGGATGCGCTAAAGGCGCTGGCGGCGGAAGGCATCAAGGTCATCATGCTGACCGGGGACAACCGGACCACGGCCACCGCCGTCGCCCGCAAACTCGGGATCACCGATGTCGAGGCGGAAGTGCTTCCGGATCAGAAGAGCGCGGTGGTCACCAGGCTGCAGAAGGCCAGCCGGATCGTCGCCATGGCCGGCGATGGCGTCAACGACGCCCCGGCACTTGCCGCAGCCGATGTCGGCATAGCCATGGGCACCGGCACCGATGTTGCGATGGAGAGTGCCGGCATCACTCTCCTGAAAGGCGATCTCAGCGGTATCGTTCGTGCGCGGCGGCTCTCGCAGGCAACCATGCGCAATATCCGGCAGAATCTGTTCCTGGCGTTTGTCTACAACGCCGCCGGCATCCCGATCGCCGCGGGTGTCCTCTATCCCCATTTCGGCATCCTGCTGTCGCCGATCATTGGCGCCGCGGCCATGGCGCTGTCGTCGGTGAGTGTCGTCGGCAACGCATTGCGATTGCGCGTGAC
>DASSGM010000182.1:0-5395 GCA_035693465.1 Bradyrhizobium sp.
GATGCTGTCGCGCAGCGCGCTCGGCTCGCCCATTACCCAGTACACATCGCATTTCCGCGGCCCTCGCCAGGGCGGCGAAATGCACGTGGTGCTCGTCGACAATGGCCGCTCCGAACGGCTCGGAATGGAAGAGTTCTGGACTTCGTTGAAATGCATTCGCTGCGGAGCTTGCATGAACACTTGCCCGGTTTACCGGCGCTCGGGCGGGCTGAGCTACGGGGCCACCTATTCGGGACCGATCGGGCTGATTATCGATCCGACGTTCAACGCGCGGAAGTACAGCAACTTGCCGTTCGCATCCACGCTGAACGGCAGCTGCACCAATGTGTGTCCGGTGAAGATCAATATTCACGAGCAGATTTACGCCTGGCGCAAGGTTCTGGTGCGCAAACACGAAACGCCGTTCGTCAAGCGCGCCGCGATGAAGGCTGCGGGCGCAGTGTTGGCCCGTCCGGCGGTCTATCGGGCGACGGTCGAGCGCACCAACGAGGCCCTGGCAAACCTGCCGCGCTTTGCGATCTACAACGGCCTGAACGCCTGGGGCAAAAGCCGCGAGATGCCACATCCGCCGGCGGAGACTTTTCATCAATGGTTCATCAAGAACCGTGGAGGGAAGCGATGAGTAGCCGCGACGCGATCCTGGCATCGATCCGCGCAAACCTTCCGAAATTGAATCGGCCGCTGCCGACGGTGCCGAAATTCGCAGACGATCCGCCGGCCAATCTAGTGGGGGCGTTCGGCAAGACTCTCACGCGCATGGGCGGGCGCCTGGTCACTCCGGATTCCGCGGGTGACGTCCGGGCTTGCATCCGGCGTCTGCTCGAACACAGCCGCCTCGTCTGTTCGGCGACGCCGGAGATCGGGGGAGAACTCGATCTTGCCGCGGTCGCCGATCCCCGGGCGCTGGCTGATGTCGATCATGCAGTGGTGCGCGCTTCGTGTGGCGTCGCCGAAACCGGTTCGGTCCTGCTGACGGAGCAGGATCTGCAGGTGAACGCGCTGGCCTATCTCGCACAACACCTCATCGTTCTGCTGGATCCGGCCGATATCGTCGTCAACATCCACTGCGCCTATGCGCGGCGGGAGTTTCGGGAGCGTCGTTACGCTGTCTTCCATTCCGGCCCGTCCGCCACGGCGGATATCGAAGGCGTGCTTATCTTGGGAGCGCAAGGTGTGCGCTCGCTATCGGTTCTGCTGTTGCCCAGGAATTCCGCCGAGCTTGATCGAGCGCAAAGTGGGTAACCCGTTCAAGGGCTAGTTTGAGGTATGGCCGGGACAGAGAGGCCGTGAGGAATTCCCGATGTTTCAGGTGCGAATTCACGGCCGTGGGGGGCAGGGGGTCGTAACAGGCGCCGAGATGCTCTCTGTCGCGGCTTTTTTCGAAGGGCGGCACGCCCAAGCTTTCCCGAGTTTTGGGTCCGAGCGTACCGGGGCGCCCGTTGTGGCGTTCTGTCGGATCGCCGACAAGGAAATCAGGCTGCGTGAGCCGATCCTCGAGCCGGACTGCCTGATCGTGCAGGATCCGACCTTGTTCAAGGTGATCGACGTGTTTGCCGGCCTGCGCAATGACGGCTATCTGCTGGTCAATACCAACAAGACATTCTCCGAACTCCATATCCGAGAGATCGCCGAACACCTCCCGAAGGGTCATGCCGTCATTGTGCCGGCTACGGAATTTGCGCTCAACCATATCGGGCGTCCGGTGCCGAACGCGGCTCTGCTCGGCGCTTTTGCGGCGCTAACGCAATTCGTTCGCCTCGATAGTGTCGAACGCGCGATCGAAGAGGCTTTCCCCGGCAAGATCGGTACCGCCAATATCGCCGCCGCCAGGGAAGCGCGTGAATTCGTATTGATGCAGCAGCACACCGAAAGCGCAGTCTAGGAGCGGTCCGATGCTCAAGCAAATCGAAGGCTCGCGTGCCATGGCTGAAGCCATCGCGATGTGTCGCCCCGAAGTGGTCTGCGCTTATCCCATCACGCCCCAGACCCACATCGTGGAAGGCCTCGGTGAACTGGTGAAGGACGGTTCTCTCGTCAACTGCGAATACATCAATGTCGAGAGCGAATTCGCCGCGCTGTCGGTCGCGATCGGCGCATCGGCCGCCGGTGCGCGCGCTTACACCGCGACGGCCTCGCAAGGACTTCTGTTCATGGCAGAGGCCGTCTACAACGCCTCGGGCCTCGGCCTGCCCATCGTGATGACGCTCGGCAATCGGGCCATCGGCGCACCCATCAATATCTGGAACGATCATTCCGACGCCATGTCGATGCGCGACGCCGGATGGCTGCAACTCTTTGCAGAAACCAATCAGGAAGCGGTCGATCTGCACATTCAGGCGTTCAAACTTGCCGAAGAATTGTCGATGCCTGTCATGGTCTGCGTCGACGGCTTCATTCTGACGCATGCGATGGAGCGCATCGATATCCCCGAGCAGGAGCAAGTCGACGCCTATTTACCGCCCTATGACCCGGTACAGGTGCTTGATCCCTCCGAGCCCGCCTCGATTGGCGCCATGGTCGGGCCCGATGCCTTTACCGAGGTACGCTTCCTCGCGCATTACAAGCAGACCCTGGCGCTAAAGCTAATCCCGGAATTCTCCGACGAATTTACGAAAACGTTCGGCCGCGAGTCCGGTGGATTATTGCGGACCTATCGCGCCGAGGATGCCGACATGCTGGTGGTTGCTATGGGTTCCGTTTGCGGCACGATCAAGGACACGATCGACGAGATGCGGGAGGATGGCATTCGCATCGGGCTCGTTATCATCGTCTCTTTCCGACCCTTTCCGGTCGACGCGTTACGCAACGCTCTCGCCGGCGCGAATGATGTCGTCGTCGTGGAGAAGAGCATCGCTGTGGGCATGGGCGGACAGCTTGCCAACAATGTGGATGTCGCGCTGCGCAATTTGCCGAGACCGCCGCGGCTTCATTCCTCGGTTGCCGGCCTTGGCGGGCGTGCCATTACACGGGCCTCGCTGCATCACCTGTTCCGACAGGCAAGCGTGCAACCCTGGGAAGGCACGAACTTTCTGGACTTGAACGAACGCGTCGTCGGCCGCGAGATTCACCGCACCCGCAAGACCCGAAGGTCAGGGCCGACGGCCGAAAACATCTTGCGGCAAATGGCCGAATCCGGCCGGCCGGCTGCCGAGTGAGGAATATGTCATGACCCCTCCCGTCGCAACGCTCGCACCCGGAGAAGCCGCGCAGAAACTGAAATATTATCAGAAGGGGACCTTTACCGTCGGTAACCGGTTGGTGGCAGAAGAGGAGCGGACGGTCCAGGCCTCGCAGGCCCGATCGAACGCATTAACCTGCGGTCATCGCGCCTGTCAGGGGTGCGGCGAAGCGCTCGGTGCGCGCTACGCGATTGATGCTGCGATGCGCGCCACCAACAATAACCTGATTGCTGTCAATGCGACTGGGTGCCTCGAAGTCTTCACGACGCCTTATCCGGAAACATCGTGGCAACTGCCGTGGCTGCATTCGCTGTTCGGCAACGCGGCCGCGGTGGCCACTGGCGTTGCTGCGGCCATGCGTGTCAAGAAGCGGCCGACGGTGCGGGTCATCGCGCAGGGCGGTGACGGAGGAACAACCGACATCGGCTTTCAGTGCCTGTCCGGCATGTTTGAGCGCAACGATGATGTGCTCTATATCTGCTATGACAACGAAGGTTACATGAACACCGGCGTCCAGCGATCGTCCGCGACGCCGCCCACGGCGCGCACCGCGACTACGCCTTCTCTTGGTCCGGAGCCGGGCAACGTATTCGGCACCGGAAAGTCGGTGCCGAAAATCGCTGTGGCGCACAACATTCCCTATGTCGCCACCGCCACCGTAGCCGATCTGCATGATCTTGAGCGCAAGGTGACGAAGGCGATGTCGATCCACGGTGCTCGCTACATTCAGATCAACGTGCCCTGCCCGCTTGGATGGGGGTCCGCTTCGCACGACACGATACGGCTTGCGCTACTTGCCGTCGAGTGCGGGCTATATCCGATTTTCGAGGCAGAGCATGGAAAGGTCACGCAGGTGCGCAAGATTCGCCGGCAGGTTCCGGTGCAGGACTATCTGAAACTGCAGCGCCGCTTCGCCCACCTGTTCAGGGGCGGCCATGAAGACCCGCGCATCGCGCGTCTTCAGGCGGTATGTGACGCAAACATAGCTGAATACGGGCTGATCGACACAACGGCCAAGGACGTGTGAGGACACCGACCATGGAGCATCCGTTCGCCATTACCCTCGACGCCGGCACGTCGCTCGTCAATCATACCGGCTCGTGGCGTACGCTAAGGCCCGAATACGTTCACCGCCTGCCGCCATGCAATCATGCATGTCCAGCGGGTGAGGACATTCAGGGCTGGCTCGCCCATGCCGAAAGCGGCGCTTACGAAGCGGCTTGGCGCTCGCTGATAGAGAACAATCCTTTGCCCGCGGTCATGGGTCGGGTATGCTATCATCCGTGCGAGGGCGCATGCAATCGCGCCGTGCTCGATTCTGCAGTCGGCATCAATTCCGTCGAGCGGTTCCTCGGTGATCTCGCCATCAAGAACGGTTGGCGCTTCAATACGCCGGCTGCTACGTCGGGCAAGAAAGTGCTGATAGTCGGCGCCGGACCGTCAGGCCTGTCTGCTGCCTATCACCTCGCGCGGCTCGGCCATGCCGTGACCATCAAGGAAGCCGGGCCGGTTCCGGGCGGGATGATGCGTTTCGGCATTCCGAAATATCGTTTGCCGCGCGACGTGCTGGACGCTGAAGTCAAGCGGATCACCGATCTCGGTGTTGCCATCGAATACAACATGAAAGTCGCCAATATTCAGGAAAGCATGTTGGATGGCGGCTTCGACGCGGCCTTTCTGGCCGTGGGCGCCCACATCGCCAAGCGCGCTTATATTCCAGCCGGCGAGGCCGCAAAAGTGCTGGACGCCGTACAGGTGCTGCGCTCGATGGAGGGTGAAGAAAAGCCGCTACTAGGGCGACGGGTCGTGATCTACGGCGGCGGCAACACCGCGCTCGACGTCGCCCGCACGGCGAAGCGGCTTGGCGCAGAGGACGCCGTCATCGTTTATCGCCGCACCCGTGACAGGATGCCCGCCCATGACTTCGAAGTCGAGGAGGCGATCGAAGAGGGTGTGATGATGAAATGGCTGTCGACGATAAAGAACGTCGAAGCCGGATCGATCACAGTCGAAAAGATGGTCCTCGACGAAAAGGGCTTCCCACAGCCCACGGGCGAGCTGGAAACCCTGCAGGCGGACTCAGTCGTGCTCGCGCTCGGCCAGGATGTTGATCTGTCGTTGCTGGAGGGGGTCCCCGGCCTCGAAGTCAAGGACGGTGTCGTTCAGGTCGGTCCCAATATGATGACCGGGGTTGCCGGGATTTTCGCAGGCGGCGA
>DASSGM010000183.1:0-14460 GCA_035693465.1 Bradyrhizobium sp.
CGGAGCAAAACGACGCGCGGAGCTTCCGCTCCGCATCGGCGCGAGTCTTCCGTGGATCATGGTCGGCAATACAGTCTGGCGCATCAAGCGTCGGCCCGTCTAAACACGTTGGCGGCAAAGCACCGCCTTGTCTGTCGCTGAAGGCCCGGCGCGGCGCCAGGGGCGCCCGCCGGCCATCGTAATCGGGCCCTCAAGGGGTCCGGCAATCCGTCATGCCGTCTCTGAAACCGCCCCGGGAACAAGATGGTAACCTGGGACCGGACGCCGCTCGGGCTCGAAACCGCCGCTCCGCTTCAGCCGCGCACTGCGCTGGCTGTGGAGGGGTCGGAAAGACGCTGGAATCTCCTGAATTCGAAGGTTCCGGCGCTGCACCGGGAGGCTGAACGCGACACAACCGGGAGTTTTAACCGTCAGCCCCTTTTACATACGTGGATTGGGGGCTGCGTGCAAGGGAAGCGTCGCAGCGCGGCAACACTTTGCCTTATTCACAGTTAGGCCTTAAGCCGCGGTTAACCCTGACGTTCTATTGCGGTAAAAAGGCGCTCGGAGGCACGGATTCGGTGGCGAGCCGCGCAAATCGTCAGGTTTTGCTGGGTTGCGCGTTAGTGTGCGCCGCAGCATTACTATGCCCCCAGGGATCCGCCGATGCGGCGGAAGATCAAGCAGCCGCCCCGTCCCTCGCGCCGATTTTTCCGATCGCCTCTGCGGCCCGTCTGGCCGGCGACAGCAAGCAGACTCGCTTCGTTCTCGATCTCGACAAGCCCGTCCAGTTCTCCGCTTTTGCGCTTGCCGACCCTTACCGGGTGGTCGTGGACCTGCCCCAGGTCAGCTTTCAGCTTGCCGCCGGGATAGGCACTGCCGGACGCGGGCTGATCAAGGCGTTTCGCTACGGCCTGGTCATGCCGGGCGGTTCGCGGATCGTGTTCGATCTCACCGGGCCGGCCAAAATCGCAAATTCCTATGTGCTCGACGCCGCCAACGGCCAACCGCCGCGGCTTGTGCTGGAGCTCGAACAGGTCGATCACACCAGCTTCGTTCAGTCGCTCGCGGCCGCAAGCCGGCCCGAGCTAAGACCCGCCATCGCAGATGCCGCCGCCGCGGCCAAGTCCGCTGCGCCAGCGGATCTACGTCCGGTGGTCGTCATCGATCCTGGCCATGGCGGCATCGACAATGGCACCCAAGCCGGTGGCGAAAGCGAAAAGACCTTGGTGCTCGGATTTGGGCTGGCGCTGCGCGACCGCCTTGAGAAAAGCGGCAAATACCGCATCGTCATGACCCGCACCGACGATACTTTCATCCCGCTCAACGAGCGGGTCAGGATCGCGCGCAATCAGTCTGCTGCGCTGTTTGTTTCCATCCATGCCGACGCCTTGCCGCGTCGCGAGGGCGACGCCCGGGGGGCCACCATCTATACGCTGTCCGACCGTGCTTCCGACGCAGAGGCCGAAAGGCTCGCGGAAGCGGAAAACAAGGCTGACGCCATTGGCGGGGTTAACCTGACCGAGGAGCCGACCGAGGTCGCCGACATTCTGATCGATCTCGCGCAGCGTGAAACCCGCACCTTCTCGAACCGGTTTGCACGCCTATTGATGGGCGAGATGAAGAACACCGTGCGCATGCACAAGCGCCCGCTGAAATCGGCGGGCTTCAGAGTCCTGAAGGCTCCCGACGTGCCGTCGGTGCTGATCGAGCTCGGCTACGTATCGAACAAGGGCGACCGCGAACATCTGGTATCCGAGAATTGGCGTTCCCGGACCGTCGGATCGATGGCGCAGGCAATCGACGCCTTTCTTGCCAAGCGCCTGGCGACGGCTGGACCGGCGAATTGAAAAGGGGGGGCTCTTCCGTGCGGGAAGCCCTAGTTTGGCCACAGCCGCGGCCCTATAAAAAACTACCGCGAGGTCTTTGGAATCGATCAAAATTCCCTCCCGGCCAACGTATTATGGTGCTGGAGCGGAATGGCAAATCATTCCGCCTGAAGCATTCAAGCTGAGGAACACGCCGGCTGTTGCGGCGCAAGGGTTGAAACGGAAATTCGCTGATGCGCTTGCTGGTACGGTTCATAGGTTTCCTGTTCGCCGCCGGAACCGTGGTGTTTCTGGTCGGCGTCGCCGCGGCGGCGGGACTGATCTGGCATTTTTCCAAGGACCTGCCGGACTATTCGCAGCTCCAGGACTATGAGCCGCCGGTGATGACGCGCGTTCATGCCTCCGATGGCGCGCTGCTCGGCGAATATTCCAAGGAACGCCGCTTGTATCTGCCGATCCAGGCGGTTCCGAAAATGGTTATCAACGCCTTTCTGGCTGCCGAGGACAAGAATTTCTACGAGCACGGCGGCATCGATTTTTCCGGCATGGCGCGCGCGGCCGTGCTCTACGCGCAGAATTACGGCTCCAATCGTCGTCCGCAGGGCGCATCCACGATCACCCAACAGGTCGCGAAGAACTTTCTTTTGACCAACGAGGTGTCGTTCACCCGCAAGATCAAGGAAGCCTTGCTGGCAATGCGGATCGAGCGCACCTACTCCAAGGACAAGATCCTCGAACTGTATCTCAACGAAATCTATCTCGGTCTTGGCGCCTATGGCGTCGCCGCTGCATCGCTGGTCTATTTCGACAAATCGGTCAACGAACTTACCATCGCGGAAGCGGCTTACCTGGCGGCCTTGCCGAAAGCGCCAGCGGCGCTGCATCCGGTGAAGAACCGCGACCGCGCGATCGAGCGGCGCAACTATGTGGTCGATCGTCTTCTGGAAAATGGCTGGATCAAGCAGGCCGATGCCGACAAGGCCCGCAAGGATCCATTGACGGTGACCAGCAGAAGCAATGCAGCGCACATCTTTGCCGGCGAATATTTTGCCGAGGAAGTGCGCCGCGACGTGTTCGAGCGCTATGGCGAGAAGAAACTCTATGAAGGCGGCCTGTCGGTCCGCACCACGCTCGATCCCAAGCTGCAGGTGATGGCGCGCAAGACCATGACCGCCGGTCTCGTGAACTTTGACGAGGCGCTGGGCTGGCGTGGCGCAATCAGCAAACTCGATATATCCGGCGATTGGGGTGTCAAGCTTGCCGATGTCAAATCGCTGTCGGATATCTCACCGTGGCGGATGGCGGTGGTGCTGGAGACCAGCGACCAGTCGGCGCGAATTGGTTTCCAGCCCGGCCGCGAACTGGGCGGTGCCGTCAGCAAGGAACGGCAGACCGGCCTGATCACGCTGGAGGGCGTCAGGTGGGCCAAGGCGGCCTCGGGGCCGGCGCGCTTCAAGACGCCGACGGCGGTGTCGCAGGTGCTTTCGCCGGGCGACGTGATCTACGCCGACCCCTTGATCGGCAAGGACGGCGCGCGGGTCGAGGGCCAGTTCCGGCTGCGCCAGCTGCCCGAGGTTTCCGGTGCGATGGTGGTGATGGATCCGTGGACCGGCCGCGTACTGGCGATGGTCGGCGGATTCTCGTTCGACCAGAGCCAGTTCAACCGCGCGACGCAGGCCTACCGGCAGCCCGGATCTTCCTTCAAACCGCTGGTGTACTCCTCCGCCCTTGACAACGGCTATACGCCGTCGACCGTGGTGGTTGATGCGCCGATCGAGATCGATCAGGGGCAGGGCGCGGGCGTCTGGCGTCCGGAGAACTATTCGACCGGCAAATATCGTGGTCCGACGACGTTGCGCAACGCCTTGAGATGGTCGCTCAACACCGTGACGGTGCGGCTGGCGCAGGACATCGGCATGCCCTTGATCGGCGAATACGCCAAGCGCTTCGGCGTCTATGATGAACTGCCGAATTATCTGTCCTACGCGCTTGGCGCAGGCGAGACCACGGTGATGCGAATGGTCACGGCCTACTCGATGTTCGCCAACGGCGGCCGGCGGGTGAAGTCGACGCTGATCGATCGAATTCAGGATCGTTACGGCCGCACGATCTTCAAGCATGATGCGCGCGAATGCCGGGGCTGCGACGCTCCTGGCGGCTGGAAGAATCAGCCCGAGCCCCAGCTTGTCGACCGAAGGGAGCAGGTGCTGGATTCGATGACGGCCTACCAGATCACCTCGATGATGGAAGGCGTGGTCCAGGCCGGCACTGCGACCGTGGTGAAGGAAGTCGGCAAGCCGATCGCCGGCAAGACCGGCACCACCAACGACGAAAAGGACGCCTGGTTCATCGGCTTTTCGCCTGACATCGTGGTCGGCATCTATATGGGCTACGACAAGCCGCGCAATCTCGGCAAGGGTGCGACAGGCGGCCATCTGGCCGCGCCGATCGCCAAGGATTTTCTGAAGCTCGCGCTCGCCGACAAGCCGGCTATCCCGTTCAAGGTGCCGGCCGGGATCAAGCTGATCCGGGTCGATCAGATGACCGGCATGCGGGTCGGTCCGGGCGAGGGCGGCAGGACCATTCTGGAAGCCTTCAAGCCGGGTACCGCGCCGCCGGATAATTATTCGGTCATCGGTGTTGCCGATGCCGACGGCCGGATGCCCCCACCCGACGCCGATCGCAGCCTGTTCCGCCCCGGCACTGGCGGGCTGTATTAGCGTTGCGCTTTGCGGTGCCCGCCGCTACATCCCTCGCAGCATTTAAGAGCGGCGGCTTGCGCCGCTGATCAGGGAGCCCCGATGCGCGCTGAAGTCGAACGTCTGGTCGAAGAGATCAAGCAGTCAGTCGGGCTGCTGAGGAGGCATCTTTGACGTCGAAAAATCCACGGCGCGTCTCGCCGAGCTGAACAAGCTCGCAGAAGATCCCAATCTCTGGAACGATCCCCAAAAGGCGCAGAAGCTGATGCAGGAGCGCACCTCGCTCGAGGATGCGCTCGACGGCATCGGCAAGGTCGAGCGCGAGCTGGAAGACGATATCGGGATGATCGAGCTCGGCGAAGCCGAGAATGATCAGGGCGTCGTTGCCGAGGCCGAGGCCGCGCTGAAGAATCTAAAAAAGGAAGTCGCGCGCCGCGAACTGGAAGCGCTGCTATCGGGGGAAGCCGACCGCTTCGATTCCTACCTCGAAGTGCATGCCGGCGCCGGCGGGACCGAGAGCCAGGACTGGGCCGCGATGCTGCTGCGCATGTATACGCGCTGGGCCGAGAAACACGGCTTCAAGATCGAATATCTGGAGGAGACGCAAGGCGAAGAGGCCGGCATCAAATCCGCCACAGTCCAGATCAGCGGTCACAACGCCTATGGCTGGCTGAAAACCGAAGCCGGCGTGCATCGGCTGGTGCGAATATCGCCGTTCGATTCAAACGCGCGGCGGCACACGTCGTTCTCCAGCGTCGCCATATTTCCAGTGGTCGACGACAGCATCAAGATCGACATCAAGGAATCCGACGTGCGCACCGACACCATGCGCTCGGGCGGTGCCGGCGGCCAGCACGTCAACAAGACCGAATCGGCAGTAAGGCTCACACATATTCCGACCGGCGTTGCGGTGGTCTGTCAGGCCGGCCGCTCGCAGCACAAGAACCGGGCACAGGCCTGGGACATGCTGCGTGCGCGACTTTACGAAATTGAACTGAAGAAGCGTGAAGAACAGGCCGCCGCCGACCAGGCCGCCAAGACCGATATCGGCTGGGGCCATCAGATCCGCTCCTACGTCCTGCAGCCCTATCAGATGGTGAAGGACCTGCGCACCGGCGTACAGACCTCCGACACATCGGGCGTGCTCGATGGCGACCTCGACGAGTTCATGGCGGCAACGCTGGCGCAGCGCGCCTTCGGCACCGCGCCGGCCGCGGTGGAGGATGTGGACTAATCCATGGCACACGTCGCATTCATCGGCCTCGGCCGCATGGGCCATGGGATGGCCGGTCGCTATCTCGACACCGGTTTTTCGGTCGCGGTCTGGAATCGCAGCAAGTCGAAAGCCGAGGATCTGATCGCGCGCGGCGCGCGATGGGCTTCCTCGCCTGCGGATGCGGCCAATGGCGCCGACGCAATCGTGACGATGGTTGCCGACGACGACGCGTCGCGCACGGTCTGGCTTGGCAAGGATGGCGCCGCCGCCACGGCCAAGGTCGGTACATTGGCGATCGAATGTTCCACCGTGTCGTACCGCCACTCACTTGATCTGGCGCGCGAACTCCGCGGGCGCGGCCTGGTCTATATCGATAGCCCGGTCACAGGGTTGCCGGATGCCGCAGCAGCCGGAAAATTGACGCTGCTGGTGGGTGCCGAGCCTGCCGACCTCGAACGAGCGCGGCCGTATCTCACGCCGCTTTCGACAACGATCAGACATTTCGGCGCAATCGGCAGCGGCACGGTTTACAAGCTGATCAATAATCTGATGGGCGCGATTCAGATTGCCGGTATCGCGGAGGGCCTTGCGATTGCCGAGCAGGCGGGCCTAGACATGAAGCTGGTGCTCGAGGCGATTGAGACTGGCGTTGCCGCCAGTCCGCAGGTGATACGTCATTCAAAGCGCATGGCGGCGCGAAATTTCTCCGGGGCGACATTCACGGCGGCGCTGCGATACAAGGATGCCGCCTATGCCGTGGCGTTGGCCGAGAGCTTGCTGTCCGACGTTCCCGTGATGGGACGCGCCGCGGTGCAGGCCTATGACAGGGCGAAAGCCCATGCGCCTGACGATGATGAAGGCAAGATGATCGAGATCGTGTCGCGGCCAAAAGCAGCCGTGACCTAGTCAGCGCGCTTGCCGCGCGATTTTCCGGCCTAAAGATCATCCCGTGGTGGGGATCTCGACGCGGCCAGTCTTTGCGCAGCCGGGGTCGATGCCCTTTGACTTGAAAACGGCATTCGCCCTCGGCGAGGTCAGATATTCGATAAAAACTTTCGTTGCGGTTACTTGTTCGGCGCTGATTGGTATTGCCGTCGTGAAGATGTTGAAGCTCTGGATTTCGCTTGGGAGAGGTCCAATGAAATCCACCTCAGGCGAAGCAACGATCTCGGCTATCGTGGAAAAGCCAATCTCGGCGTCGCCATTGATAACCGTTTCGTACGGCCGATCAGCGGTGAGCCGTAGCTTCGGCCTGATGTCGTCGCCAATCCCGAGCCGGTCAAAAAGCGCGATAGCAGAAGTAGCCACCGGAGACCGCTGACCCGGGTCCCGCACGGCGATCGCGCGGGTTTTCAAAAGTGCATCTTTGAATGCTTCGACCGAACTAATATCCGGTCGAGCGGCGCCCTTTTTCACAAAGCACCCAAACCAACCTTGCCTGTCACTACTCGCACTGCAGGATCGATTTTACCTTCCTGACGCAATGTTTCCCATTGTTGAGGCAAAACGATTGCAAGGTCGGCCAAATCCCCCTTGTGCAAGCGCTCGGTGTTCGTGCCAGCATTGGCAAGCGTCATCTTTGCGCTGTGGCCAGTCGATTTCTCGAACTGAGGAATGAGTTCTCGCATGGACGATTCCAAGGCATCCGCACACAGGAAACGGACTTCTGCGGCGGATGCATCAATTTCGGACAGGATCAGGGCAACGCTTGCGACCGCTGCGATTTTCACTGAGGTGGGGACGCCGGAGAAATTTTTCATGTGTTGCCGCAATTACGGCTAATACGCCGGCTGGTGGCTGCGTTTCCAATCCGAATGCCATCCGCTAAACCGGCCGCTATCGCGCTTGCCGCCGTGCCAGGCCGCGAAAACCACACCATCGCTCGCGACCAGCAGCACGACGTCGAGGCCTTTGGAGCGACGCAACGTGTCGATCGCCTGGCGCGGGGTTTGCGCGATCGGGCCGGCGACGTTGAAGGAGGTGTTGACGGAAATCTCGACGCCGATGCGGCGGCCGAGCGCTTTCAGATAGGCGTAGGTGAGGGGATCGTCTTCCTCGCGCACGATCTGGATCCGCCCCGTGCCATCGGCGTGAATCACGGCCGGAATCTTGCTGCGCGCTTGCGGCTTGGAATGCGCGGTCAGCACCATGTAGTTATAGGCGTTGTAATTGCCGTCCGAGGCGCCCGCGTTCAGCTCGAAATATTCCCGTGCGGCTTCGAGCGTCGCCATCGGCGCCAGCGGGCGGATCGCCTCGCGATATTTTACGCGTTCGTTGAGCCGCTCTCGCGCCTCGGGATCGCAGGGATTTGCAAAGATGGAACGATGGCCGAGCGCCCGCGGCCCGGTTTCGGCCGCGCCCTGATATAACGCGATGACGCCGTTTTGCGCCACCATGAACGCCATCAAATCGGCGATGGCGGCGCGGCCATCCGCCGTCGATATATCCCCAATCCGCGTCGAGGCGATGTCGTCGGCTTCAACCGCGGCTGCGATGTCTTGATGCGATGGCGATGTGCCACAATAAAATGCGTGGGTCATCGGAAGACCGCGCGGCGCCCCGGCCATATGCGCAAACAGCCATGCGGCGCCGATGGTGACGCCGGGATCGCTCGGCGTCGGCGGCACCCACAGATGCAGGCGTGTTTTCCTTTGTTGGGACGATGCGAACCACGCCTCATCGAAATGTTCGAGCAGCCGCATGCTGCCGACCGCGTTCAATGCCACGCCCCCCGTCAGCACCAGCCGGTTCGCGCCGGTCAAGCGCAAGAGATGATCCACCACATGGATCAAGGCGTCCTCCAGCACCAGTTGCGTCGCCGCCGCCTTGTCGAGACGATCTTTTGTGTCGCGCCGGTGATGGATGTCCTCGACGCGCAGCATGGCGTCGGGATTCCAGAGTTGATCCGGCCGGAGCGGCTCGCCGAGGATTTCGATCAACGCGGGCTTGTAGGGATGATCGAAGGGGTCGGCATACCAGTTGGCCATCGAGCGGTTGAGCCTGACTTCGCCGCCCTCGCCGAAATGCAAGACCTCCCTCAATCGCGCGTAGTAGGGATTGCTGGCGCGGTTCATGTCGCCCCACGCGGCGGCGCCCATGTAGCGGCCCTCGCTCGACAGCCAGGTCCAGCCGCCCTGGGTCGACGAGATTGTGCTGTAGAATGCGCCGAGCGAGTCGAACACACTGTCATTGCAGTAGAGGCGGCGCATCGCGCCATCGTTCGCAACATAGAGCGAGATCGAACCCTGATCGCCGGTACCGTCAATCACCGCGATGGCCACGGGTTCGTTGCCGTCGGCGAACGGCGAGGCGGCAAACGAAAACCATGCGTGGTTGTCGTGATGCGGCATGCAGATCAGGGGTACATGTTCGGGCAGGCCGAGCTGGGTGGCGAGAGTTCGCGGCAAGCGCCGCACCTTGTCCAGGCGGCGCAGGTCGATGGCGGGAACGATCGGCATCGTCACGAGCTTAAGACTGCCGGGCGCTTCCTCGATAACCGTTCGTATCATGGTCGCGAGCAGGGCCGGATAATCCCAGGTGGTGACGAAGGCTGCGATTTCCCCGACATCACGTCCCATTTGACGCAGCGTCTCGACCACAGCGTCGATCGATAGCCGCGGGTATTCGGTCTCGTGCTTGTTGCCGGAAAAACGCTCTTCCTCGTTATTGACGATGATCCGGGGTCCGGCTTTTTGCGTGACTTCGATCAACGCGATACCGCTGTTGTGCGTGCCCGGACCAGCCAGGCCAGCGATGTAAACGCTCTCACCGCGCTGCAGTCGGTCCCGGATCGACGCAATCTTGCGGCTCGCGAAATCGCTGCCAAGCCGATGGAAACCGCGACGCGCCATCAGTGGCTCACTGAGCCAGCGCGTGATCCGATAGGCTAGCTTTGCGATCCGGGGATGCCGCGGCCTGATTCGTATTTTTGGTTTGTCCAAGCCGTTTGCCTCGAAAGAGTGGAGCGTCGCCGGACCTGAACATAATTGCCCGCGCGCAACAATCCCGTTTGGTGCAGCGGAATAACCGGAAAAACCGGATGCTTGCAAGCGCGCGCGTGACTTGCGACACTTGATTAAGACAAACTGTCAAGTGGGAGAGAAACGATGCCGGCGCGTATGCGAAGCCTTATGGCCCTGACAGCGTTCGCCGCTGCAGCAGCAATTACCGCCAACGCAGCGCATGCGCAAAAGAAATACGATCCGGGCGCAAGTGATACCGAGATCAGGATTGGCAATATCATGCCCTATAGCGGTCCGGCATCCGCCTATGGCGTGATCGGAAAGGTCGAGGCGGCCTATTTCAACAAAATCAATGCCGAAGGCGGCATCAACGGGCGCAAAATCAACTTTATCAGCTATGACGATGGTTTCAGTCCGCCGAAAGCGGTTGAACAGGCGCGCAAGCTGGTGGAAAGCGATGAGGTGCTGCTCATCTTCCAGTCGCTTGGCACCCAATCCAATTCGGCGATCCAGAAATACATGAACGCCAAGAAGGTGCCGCAGCTCTTTGTCGCGACCGGCGCGACCAAATGGGGAGATCCGGAGAATTTCCCGTGGACCATGGGCTGGCAGCCCAATTACCAAAGCGAGGGGCGCATCTACGCAAAATACATCCTGAAAAACTATCCCAGCGGAAAGATTGCGGCGCTTTGGCAGAACGATGACGCGGGCAAGGACCAGATGAAGGGGTTGCGTGACGGGCTCGGCGACAAGGTCGGCATGATCATCGCCGACAAGTCCTATGAGGTCGCCGATCCTACCGTCGACTCGCAGATCGTCGCGCTGAAGGATTCCGGCGCCGATATCTTCGTGACATGGGCGGCGCCAAAGGGGGCGGCGCAGGCGATCCGAAAGGTCGGCGAACTCGGCTGGAAGCCGGTGTATTTTCTCGGCAACGTCTCGACATCGGTGGCGACGGTTCTCAAGCCGGCCGGCCTCGAGAACGCCAAAGGCATTATCTCCACTGCCTATCTGAAGGATCCGACCGATCCGGTGTGGAAAGACGACGCGGGGATCAAGGCCTGGCTGGCATTCATGGACAAATACTTCCCGGACGGCGACAAGACCAACAACAACAACGTCTACGGCTATGCCACCGCGCAGACCATGGTCCAGGTTCTAGAGCAGTGCGGTGACGATCTCACGCGGGAGAACGTGATGAAGCAAGCCGCGAACCTGAAGAATTTGTCCAGCGAGGTGCTGTTGCCGGGTATCACGATCAACACCGGCGCCAGGGATTTTTTCCCGATCGAACAGATGCAGTTGATGAAATTCGACGGCGAAAGCTGGCGCTTGTTCGGCGAGGTCATCGACGGCGAGGTCGGCCACTAACCGGCCAATCAGCCCGCGCTCAGGCGTACGCCGGCGCGCAGGAATTTTTGCGGGTCGACTGCCTCGCCCTCGATCCGGGTCTCGTAGTGCAAATGCGGACCGGTCGACCTGCCGGTCGATCCAACGGCGCCGACCACCTGGCCAATCCGGATATGATCGCCGACCTTCACGCTGATCTCGGACAGATGGCCGTAGCGGGTTGAGAGGCCATTGCCATGGTCGATTTCCACCATGCGACCATAGCCGCCGGTCCAACCCGATGAGACAACCTTGCCGTTGGCAGTCGCCCGCACCGGGTCGCCGGTTGCCGCGCGGAAATCGAGACCGGTATGCATGGCCGGGCGACCGAGGAACGGATCGTTGCGGACCCCGAAGCCGGAAGTAAATTCGACTTCGCCTATCACCGGCTTACGATATGGCACCAGTGCCAGCGTCCGGCTGAGGCGCTCCACCTGGGCGCGGGTGACATTGATCCGGTAGAGCTGGCGCTCGAAAGCCCCGGCGTTAGCAGGAAGTTTGAACGGTACGAAGGGACCGCCGACGCCGGAGCGCGGCGTCGCCGCTTCCAATTGCGGTAGATCAAGGCCGAGATCGGTAAAAACACCGCGCATCCGGCGGACACGCGATTCCATGCTATCCTCGACTGAATTCAACGCCGCCATCTGGCGGCTCTCGACCTTGTCGAGCGAGGTCTGCAGGCGGACGAGAACGTTGTCGACGCCCTGGATCTTGGCGAACTGATTCGGTTGGCTGTTGTTCACGAGGGGGGCGCGCGATTCCAGGCGCGCTTCGCGATCGGGAGGCGCGACGAAAATCACGGTGTCGCTGATCGGCGAGGGTTTAGGCGTACCCGAGGACGCCGCGTCGGTTGCCGTCGTTCCTCGCGAGGGTGTCCTGATCGAACCGGTAATCGACAGGTCCGGAATGGTGCCCAGCGCCGTGGCGCGAGATTCCAGCGCGGTCTGGCGGCGCATGATCTGCTCGAGCTTCTGGTCGAACTGTTCCTGGTCCAGCAACTGGCGACTTGTGGTGCGATCGACCTTGGCGCGAAGCTCGGCAATGCGGTCTTCGTAGGCGTATTGCATCTCCGCCTGGCGGGCGATCAGCCGCGTGAGAACGTCGTCGCGGAAGGCGAAATAGGTTGCGGTCGCGGCCGACCACATCCCGAGCATGATTACCGTGCCGACCACGATCCAGAACGCCACCGGACCGAACCGGACCTGTTTGCCGGCATGCACAAGGGTATAGCCCTCTTGCGCGTGCGCCGTCGGGGTGACGCGACTCCTCGCCGGGCGGCGAGGGGAGGCCCTGCCATGCTTATGCGGGTGGTGGGGGTCCTCGGAATAATGACCGGAACGGTACGACATCAGCACTCCCGCGCCGGTCGGACACGAGTTCCGTACGGCCAAATTTGCGGGGTGATTTGACCGTCACATGGTTAATTTTCAGCGAACGGAACCGACAGGTCATGAGCCCCGCGCCGCTGCAAGCACCTCGTCGGCGTGGCCATCGACCCTCACATTGCGCCAGATCTTTATGATCCGGCCATCTGCGCCGACGAGAACCGTCGTGCGAAGAGTGCCTTGAAAGGTCCTGCCATACATGGATTTTTGGCCCCAGGCACCGTAAGCCTGCAACATCTCGTGCTTCTCGTCCGAGAGCAGGGGAACGGAAAGTTGGTGCTTGTCTCGAAAGGCTTCCTGCGTTGTTGGCGAATCGGTTGAAACGCCCAGTATCGCGGTCTGGCTTTTGGCGAAGGCGCTCGTCAGCCGCGTGAAATCGATGGCCTCCTTGGTGCAGCCGGGCGTGTCCGCGCGCGGATAGAAAAACAGCACGAGCTTTTTCCCAAAATAGTCGGATAGCGAGACGGTACCGCCACCGTCGCGGGGAAGGCGGAAGGCGGGCGCGCGTGCCCCTTCGGTCAAAGCCGATTGATCCGCGGCCGCGGCGTTGGCTTTTCCGGTCAATGGTTTTCTCTTCGCAGGCGGGTTCCCGGCCTCGGCCTTCGCCGACGCCACCTTCGACTGCGCCGTTCCTTGCCGCGCGGAGTCCTTTGGGCGTGATGGCTTTAACTGTTTTGATGGAGCAAAATGCGATGCTTTTGGAGAGGCATTGCGAGGTCGCTTGCCTGCCTTGTTGGTTGATTTGCTCGCAGCCGGGCGGATTTTCGAAGGCGGTGTTTTTGCCAATCTGATCGATGGACTGCGGGCCGGCTGGCCGGACGACGTTTTGGGGGATTTCTTGCGCGTTTTCTTGGACATACGCCTTCCTTTCGTCGCTTTCAGCGGATCAATCATGGGGTATTGCGGGGGTCTTTTCGAGGCGGACCGGAACCGAGCCGGCTGCTGGGCAAGTCTGATGGCCTCGGCGTATGGTTACAAGGAATTCGACGCACCACCCGTCCCCTCGTTGAATGTGCTCTTCGGGCCAGATGACGAGTAACAGTATTAATCGAGGATTGGCAGCGATGCCGACAAAGGAGCGCTCGTTACGTCGCGACGAGCCACGCCTTGGCGGCAATCAATCTTACAATCAACGCCAGCACCGAGAGGCAATGGCAAGGAATACGTCGCCCCAGGGGTCTGATCCGCGTGCTGACGTTGAGCCCTCGCAATGGGAGGATGCCGCTTGGGATCAGGACCATGACGAGGTGGCGTGCAATCGCGCCCGCCGG
Organism: Bradyrhizobium sp.; assembly: GCA_035693465.1. Lineage (GTDB taxonomy): Bacteria > Pseudomonadota > Alphaproteobacteria > Rhizobiales > Xanthobacteraceae > Bradyrhizobium. Next base: position 13,731 of record DASSGM010000183.1, read on the forward strand.
CTATTGTCGGGTTCGAACTCCGCCTTCCATCGGTTCGGCGATCATTTCGGCGCACTACGCCGACGGCTCGCGGGTGAGCGCTGGGTAAAGCGCCTTGCCGTCGTGATCGGGGTGTTGATGGTGATCTTCGCAGTCTGCTTCGGGGGGCTGTGGTGGCGGCTCGGCGCCGGTCCGATCAATCTCGAGATGGCCACGCCATGGCTGGCGGCTGCGATCGAGGAGAACATCGGTCACGGCAATACCGTAGAGGTGGGTGGCACCCAGATCGAGCGTGCCGGCAGAATCCGGATCGCCGTGCGTATTCGCGACATCATTGTCAGGGATCGCGACCACGTCGTCGTCGCGACCGCGCCGAAAGCCGAGGTGAAACTTTCCGGCACCGCGCTATTGATGGGGCAACTTCGTGCCGAGAGCCTCAATCTGGTCGACGCCGAACTGGCGGTGCGCATCACGCCGGATGGCTACGTTACCGTCTCCACTGGCGACACCGAACGACCGCTCGCCACCGGCGTCGCCTCGAAACGACAAGCGGGCGGAACGCCGCCCTTGGCTCAAGGCACCGCGGCGATGCCGGCTCCGGCGGCCCCGCCATCGCCGGGCGCCGCTCCGTCCGGTACCGCGGCAACGGCTCCCGGGAGCCGCGATACGACCAACGGCCTGCTTGCCGGGCTCGACTGGCTCGACAGCCTGAGCCTGACCGGGCTCGACGGACAAAACCTCAATGAAATCG
>DASSGM010000184.1:0-6076 GCA_035693465.1 Bradyrhizobium sp.
CGAACCGGGCTCCTACGAGATCGTGCCGCATGACGGTATGCGGCGAACCATCGCGCAGCGCCTGACCGCCGCAACGCAGACCATTCCGACCTTTTACCTGACCATCGACTGCGACATCGGCAGGCTCCTCGACGCGCGCGAGCAGATCAACGCCTCAGCTCCAAAGGACAAGGAGAAGAAGCCGCTCTACAAGCTCTCGGTGAACGATTTTGTCATCAAAGCCTTGGCGGTCGCGCTGCAGCAGGTCCCCGACTGCAATGTGAGCTGGACCGAGACCGGCATGGTCAAGCACAAACATTCCGACGTCGGTGTCGCCGTCGCCATGCCCGGCGGCCTGATCACGCCGATCATCCGCAACGCCGAGAGCAAGTCGCTGTCGCAGATCTCCAATGAGATGAAGGATCTCGCCGCGCGGGCGCGGACCCGCAAGCTCAAGCCGCAGGAATACCAGGGCGGCACGTCCTCGGTCTCCAACCTCGGCATGTTCGGCATCAGCCATTTCACCGCTGTCATCAACCCGCCGCAGTCGACGATCCTTGCGGTCGGCGCCAGCGAGGAGCGGGCGGTGGTGCGTAACGGCAAGGTCGAGGCCGCGCACATCATGAGCGTGACCCTGTCCTGCGATCACCGCGCCATCGACGGCGCGCTCGGCGCCGAGCTGATCGGCGCGTTCAGTCGGCTGGTCGAAAACCCCGTGATGATGATGGTGTGAGGAGCGCCGTCATTGCGAGCGCAGCGAAGCAATCATTTCACCACCGGCAAACTGGATTGCTTCGTCGCAAGTGCTCCTCGCAATGACGATCAAGAACAGTCGATCCGGTTCACGATGGGAATGAGCGTATAACCATGGCCGACACATCCTTCGACATCGTCATCATCGGCTCCGGTCCCGGCGGCTATGTCACGGCGATCCGGGCGGCGCAGCTCGGCTTCAAGACCGCGATCGTGGAAAAATCCTATCTCGGCGGCATCTGCCTGAACTGGGGCTGCATTCCGACCAAGGCGCTGCTGCGCTCGGCGGAAATTTTTCATTACATGCAGCACGCCAAGGATTACGGACTTTTCGCGGAAAAAGCCGGATACGACGCCGGTGCGGTCGTGCAGCGCTCGCGCGCGGTTTCAAAGCGCCTCAATGACGGCGTCGGCTTTCTGATGAAGAAGAACAAGGTCACGGTGATCTGGGGCGAAGCGGCAATCGACGCGCCCGGCAAGATCACGGTGAAGAAATCCGCCGTCGAGGCGCCAAAGGGCGCGCTGGGCGAGGGCGCCTACCAGGCAAAACACATCATCCTCGCCACCGGCGCGCGGCCACGGGTCTTGCCGGGGCTCGAGCCCGACAAGAAGCTGATCTGGACCTATTTCGAGGCGATGATCCCGGAGAAGATACCGAAGTCGCTATTGGTGGTGGGCTCCGGCGCCATCGGCATCGAATTCGCGTCGTTCTTCCACACCATGGGCTCGGAGGTCACCGTGGTCGAGGTGCTGCCGCAGATTCTTCCCGTCGAGGATGCCGAGATCGCCGCGCTTGCGCGCAAACGTTTCGAGAAGCAGGGCATCAAGATCCTCGCCAATACCAAAGTGACCAAACTCGAGAAAAAGGCCGATAACGTGGTCGCCACCATCGACGACGGCAAAAAGCCGCAAACGGTGGAATTCGAGCGGGTGATCTCGGCGGTCGGGGTGGTCGGCAATGTCGAGAATTTGGGCCTGGAAAAAGTCGGCGTCAAAACCGACCGCGGAGTCGTCGTCATCGACGGCTACGGCAAGACCAATGTTCCCGGCATCTATGCCATCGGCGACGTCGCGGGCCCGCCGATGCTCGCGCACAAGGCCGAGCATGAGGGTGTGGTTTGCGTCGAGGCCATCAAGGGCCTGCATCCGCATCCCACAGACAAGAATCTCATTCCCGGCTGCACCTATTGCAATCCGCAAGTCGCCTCCGTCGGTCTCACCGAGGCGAGGGCAAAAGAGGGCGGCCGCGAAATCCGCGTCGGCCGCTTCCCGTTTGTCGGCAATGGCAAGGCGATCGCGCTCGGCGAGGATCAGGGGCTGGTCAAGGTGATCTTCGACAAGAAAACCGGGCAGTTGCTCGGCGCGCACATGATCGGCGCCGAAGTCACCGAACTCATTCAGGGTTATGTGATTGCGATGAATCTCGAGACCACAGAAGAAGAGCTGATGCACACCATATTCCCGCACCCGACGCTGTCGGAGATGATGAAGGAAGCGGTGCTGGACGCCTATGGCCGCGTGCTCAACATTTAAACAACGAGACTGAAATCCGTGAAAGAAAATGAAAATCTGACGATCGAACGCCCGACGTTCGTGACCCATCTCGAATGCGCGATGGAAGGTGATCGCTATCCCGCCGACCAGATCCATAATCTCTCGAAAGCAGGCAAACCGCTCCTGGTGCGCTACGATCTCGCCGGCGTGAAGAAGGCGCTGAGCAAGGAGGCGCTGGCGCGGCGGCCGGCCGACATGTGGCGCTACCGAGAGATGCTGCCGGTCCGCAAAGTCAGCGATATCGTCAGCTTGGGCGAAGTGACGACGCCGCTGATCCGCCTTCCCAAATTGGCCGGAAAAATTGGCGGCGGGGAAATCATCGTCAAGGACGAAGGCAGGTTGCCAACCGGGTCGTTCAAGGCGCGCGGTCTGGTGATGGCGGTATCGATGGGCAAGGCGCTTGGCATCAAGCACATGGCGATGCCGACCAACGGCAACGCAGGCGCTGCGCTCGCCGCCTACGCAACCAGTTGCGGCATCAAGACCACGATTTTCTGTCCCGCCGACACGCCCGAGGTGAATGTCAGCGAGATCGAACTGCAGGGCGCGACCGTCTACCGCGTCAATGGACTGATCGATGATTGCGGCAAGATCGTCGGCGAGGGCAAGGCGAAGGCCGGCTGGTTCGATACCTCGACGCTGAAGGAGCCTTATCGTATCGAGGGCAAGAAGACGATGGGGCTTGAGCTTGTCGAGCAGCTCGGCTGGGATGTGCCGGACGTGATTTTCTATCCGACCGGCGGCGGCACCGGCCTGATCGGGATGTGGAAGGCATTCGCCGAACTCGAGACCATCGGTTTCATCGGCTCCAAGCGGCCACGGATGGTAGCGGTGCAGGCGGCCGGCTGTGCGCCGATGGTGCGCGCCTTCGAGAACGGCACCGAGCACGCGCCGCGCTGGGAGGATGCCCACACCATTGCAGCGGGCATCCGGGTGCCGCAGGCGATCGGAGATTTTCTTATTTTGCGCGCGGTGCGGGAGAGCAAGGGTTTTGCCATCGCGGTGAGCGATGAGAAAATTTCTGCTGCGCTCAACGAGGTCGCGCGCGAAGAGGGCCTGCTGTTGTGTCCTGAAGGTGCGGCGACGTACGCTGCCTACAAGCAAAGTCTTGCCGACGGCCGCGTAACGAAAAGCGACCGGGTGATGCTGTTCAATTGCGCCACAGGCCTTAAATACCCGCTGCCGCCAGTCACGCGCACGCTCGATCGTCATCAGCCGATCGACTACGCAAAGCTCTGAGCCGTCATTGCGAGCGCAGCGAGGCAATCCATAGCGCGGCACCGGAAGTATGGACTGCTCCGTCGCAAGTGCTCCTCGCAATGACGACCGTGAGATGTTCGGGAGAGGGCATAATGCGTAAAACAGTTTTGGCCGCGTCGATCGCGCTCATGCCATTCGGCGGCAACGCGTTTGCGGACAATTTCCCGTCGCATCCCATCACCATCGTGGTGCCTTTTTCCGCCGGCGGTCCATCCGATGCGATGACGCGAATTCTGGCTGAGCGAATGAAGGCAACGCTCGGCGAAACCATTCTGGTCGAGAATGTGACCGGCGCCGGCGGCTCAATCGGGGTCGGACGCGCGGTGCGTTCGCCGCCTGACGGCTACACCATAAGCTTTGGCCATCTCGGCACACACGTCGCCAATGGCGCGATCTACAAGCTCGGCTACGACCTCGTGGCCGATCTGGAGCCGGTCGTGCTGTTGCCGAGCAATCCGATGATCATCGTCAGCAAGAACGCGGTCCCGGCAAAATCATTGCAGGAACTGCTGGCGTGGCTCAAAGCGCGACCAACTCCTGCGACGGCCGGGACCGCGGGCGCCGGCTCCGGCAGTCACATCGCCGGGCTTTATTTCGAGAACGTCAGCGGCATCAAGCTGCAATACGTGCCATATCGCGGCACCGCACCGGCGATGAATGACCTCGTCGCCGGACAAATCGATCTCATCGTCGATCAGACCTCGAATTCCATCAGCCAGGTGCGCGCCGGAAACATCCGCGCCTATGCCGTCACCAGCGACAAGCGCCTGGAGTCGGCGCCGGACATTCCGACCACCGACGAGGCGGGCCTGCCCGGATTTCACATGACGCTGTGGTCCGGCCTGTGGGTGCCGAAAGGCACACCACGGGACATTATCGCGAAATTGAATGCCGCAACGGTCGATGCGCTGAACGATTCCACAGTGCGCAAGCAGCTGGAAAACCTGGGATTGCAGATGCCGCCCAACGACAAGCTTTCGCCGCAGGCGCTCGGCGCTTGGCAGAAGGCCGAAATTGAAAAGTGGTGGCCAGTGATCAAGGCCGCGAACGTCAAGGTTGAATAGCCTCATCATAAGCGGCGCGGGTCAGGGGTTGGGCTCATGACTTTTCATGCAGATTTCGCCAGCCAGGACTATTTTCGCAATCCCGCTGCCGCGATCGAGAAGCTGCGCGCGATGGGTCCGGTTGTGGAAGTGAGTTTCCCGATCATCGGCAGGGTCTGGACGACAACAAGCCTGGCGGTCGCCGATCGGGTGCTGAAGGACACCGAGACGTTCACCATTCGCAAGGACGACGGCACGGTCGCCGGACTCCGGTGGTGGATGCCGGGCATCGTGCGTACGCTTGCCAACAGCATGCTGTCGATGGATGAGCCGGATCACAAGCGGCTGCGCGACATCGTTGACGAGGCCTTTCGCCGTCGCGCCGTGCTCGAAATGGAGCCCCATATTCGGGCCACCAGTGATGAACTCGCCGATGAACTATTCGCGGAGGGAAGCCCGGCCGATCTTGTCGAGCGCTTTGCGCGCAAGCTGCCGCTGTCGGTGATCACAGAGCTTCTCGGGCTGCCGCTTGCTGATCGGCCAAAATTCATCGGCTGGGCCGGCGGCTTCACCCGCTTTGCTGGTGCGCTGGGATTCCTTGGCATGATCCCGAAGGTCCTTGCCATGAAGCGCTATATGGAACGGCATCTTGAGACCGTTCGGCAGCGGGGTGGCAAAGGCTTGATCGCCGAGATTGTGCGCGTTGAGAAAGACGGCGGACAAATCAGCCCGAACGAAATCGTGGCCATGGTGTTCCTGCTGTTGTTTGCCGGACACGAGACCACCACGCACCTCATCAGCGGATCAGTATATGAGCTTTTGAAAAACCCTGACCTGCGCGACTGGCTCGAGGAAGACTGGAGTCGCGTCGATCTGGCGGTTGAGGAATTTCTGCGGTTTGTCACGCCCGTGCAATTCACCAAGCCGCGCTACGTGGCCAAGGACATCGAACTCGACGGCGTCAGGTTGCGAAAGGGCGACCGCATCATGGTCATGCTGGCAGCCGCCAACATGGACCCCCTGGCAAACGCTCATCCGGAACGGCTGGATTTACAACGCAGGCCAAACCGGCACATCGCCTTCGGCACTGGAATCCATTTCTGCCTTGGCCATCAGCTTGCGCGGATTGAAGGCAGATGCGCGCTGAAATCCCTATTCCAGCGCTGGCCCACCTTGACCCTCGCGATCGATGACTCGGAGATTAGATGGCGCAAACGGCCTGGTCTGCGGGCGATCGACCACTTGCCGGTGACGCTTGCCGGCAAGAGCACGGGTAGGGAAGCGAGATAAGGGCGGGTTCGTCCGACCGCTGGCAGCGGGATGGTTGCCGCCCAGCCACGATTGTTGCCCGGTCGCAACATCAACTGAACAATAAATCGTCATTCCCCAGCCAACTCTTGTGCGCGCCGCTTTTTTGCCACACCCCTCGATGAATCATTGCTTCGTAGGCTGATGGCCACGGCGCTCGCGAAGGCGAAGGGAAATCC
>DASSGM010000185.1:0-2195 GCA_035693465.1 Bradyrhizobium sp.
TGGTACCGAATTTAGGTTGCGAGGGAGTTAATCGGCGTTGCACCCGCGATACACGCAAGAACTCAATTGCAATTGCCCGGTCACATCAAAAACGTTGGTAAACAGCCACTCGAACAAAGTGGTAAATATCCCGTCAACGAAGATTATGAAGAAGATTTTCGCCGGCGCCAGGTTTCGCCCGCGTCACGACGGGATTCCATCGTCATGGCGGGGCTCGCTCGTCGCGGCCATCCACGTCTTCTCTGCTGCGAACGCCGTAAGACGTGCATGCCCGGAACAAGTCCGGGCATGACGCCGTCTTTGTTGATCGCCAGGTGTAAAGATAACTCACGCCTGGCTGGCGACGGCCTTGCCAAGCGCGGCTTGCGCGGCGGCCAGCCGCGCGATCGGCACGCGGTAGGGCGAGCACGAGACGTAATCGAGGCCAATCTCGTGGCAGAACGCGACGGAAGCGGGATCGCCGCCATGCTCGCCGCAAATCCCGACCTTGATATCCGGGCGGGTCTTGCGGCCGCGCTCGACGCCGATCTTCACCAGCTCGCCGACGCCATCGCGGTCGACCGAGATGAACGGATCGACCTCGAAGATCCCCTTGGCCATATAGGTGCCGAGGAATCCGGCGGCGTCATCGCGGCTGATCCCATAGGTGGTCTGCGTGAGATCGTTGGTGCCGAACGAAAAGAACTCGGCGGTGGCTGCGATCTCGCCAGCCATCAGGCAGGCGCGCGGCAGTTCGATCATGGTGCCGACCTGATAGCTCAGCTTGGCTCCGGTCTCCTTCATCACCGATTGCGCCGTGCTGTCGATCCGCGCCTTGATAAGGTCGAACTCGGCCTTGGTCGCGATCAGCGGCACCATCACCTCGAGCCCGACCGCCTTGCCGGTCCGTTTTCCAGCTTCGACCGCGGCTTCAAAGATGGCGCGCGACTGCATCTCGGCGATCTCGGGATAGGCGATGGCGAGGCGGCAACCGCGGAAGCCGAGCATCGGATTGAATTCCGCGAGCTCGCGGGCGCGATCCGCCAGCCGTCGCGGGTCGGCATTCATCGCGCGCGCGACTTCCTCGATCTCGGCCTGGGTGTGCGGCAGGAACTCGTGCAGCGGCGGATCGAGCAGCCGGATCGTTACCGGGAGCCCTTTCATGATCTCGAACAGCTCGACGAAATCCGCGCGCTGCATCGGCAGCAATTTTGACAGTGCGGCCCGGCGGGCCTGTTCGTCTTCGGCGAGAATCATCTCGCGCACGGTACGGATCCGCGTTTCTTCGAAGAACATGTGCTCGGTGCGGCAAAGCCCGATGCCCTCGCCGCCGAATTTGATGGCGGTGCGCGCATCTTCCGGCGTGTCGGCATTGACGCGAACCCCGAGCTTGCGAACGGAATCGGCCCAGCCCATCAAGGTGCCGAATTCGCCCGACAATTTCGGCTCGATCATCGGCATCCGCCCGGCCAGCACCTGACCCAGCGATCCGTCAATGGTGATGACGTCGCCGGTCTTGAGGGTGCGCGAGCCGACGCTCATGGTGCCGCGGCCGTAATCGACGCGGATGTTGCCGCAGCCGGAGACGCAGGGCTTGCCCATGCCGCGCGCGACCACCGCCGCATGCGAGGTCATGCCGCCGCGCGTGGTCAGGATACCTTCGGCCGCGTGCATGCCATGGATGTCTTCCGGGCTGGTCTCGATCCGCACCAGAATCACCTTGCGGCCATCGGCCTGCAGCTTGGCGGCTTCATCGGAAGAGAACACGATTTCGCCGGAGGCGGCGCCCGGCGAGGCCGGCAAGCCGGTGGCGATGACATCCCGCTTCGCCGCGGGATCGATGGTCGGGTGCAGCAATTGGTCGAGCGATGCGGGATCGATCCGCGACACCGCATCCTTTTTTGAAATCAGGCCTTCATTGGCTAGCTCGACGGCGATGCGCAGCGCTGCCTTGGCCGTGCGCTTGCCGCCGCGGGTCTGCAGCATCCACAGCTTGCCCTGCTCGACGGTGAACTCCATGTCCTGCATGTCGCGGTAATGCTTTTCCAGCAGGGTGTAGATCCGCGTCAGCTCCTTGAACGCCTCGGGCATCGCGGTTTCCATCGACGGCTTGTCGGAGCCGGATTCCTTGCGCGCATGCTCGGTGATGTCCTGCGGCGTGCGGATACCCGCCACCACATCCTCGCCCTGCGCATTGATCAGGAATTCGCCGTACA
>DASSGM010000186.1:0-2863 GCA_035693465.1 Bradyrhizobium sp.
CGCACCGGCCGGCCTCTCTGGCGGTCGACCAGCAGGGTGCTAAAGCCACCGCCGTCGCTGGAAAATTCCTCGCTCCACTGCCGCAGCGCCACCAGCACCGGAAAAACCCCGCGTCCCTTCGGGGTCAGCACATATTCCTGGTAGGCGCTGCCATCGGAAGCGGGGGCCATCTTGAGAATGCCGTGGTCGACCAGTGCGCGCAGCCGCACCGTCAGGATATTCTTCGCCAGGCCGATGCTCTTCTGAAATTCGCTGAAGCGGCGGATTCCCAGGAAGGCGTCGCGGATGACCAGCAGTGACCACCAGTCGCCAAATACGTCCAGCGAACGCGCGATCGGGCATTCGGCTTTTTCCAGGCTCGTCCGTTTCACCATGGCGTCCTCTTGCATCGAACCCAAGCCCGGGTCCTCCTCGCGTAGTTGCATTATAAAACCAGATGGTCTAGATAGCAAGGATAGTTTAATAATGCAACCACTCGAGGCTATAATGCGATTGGCAAACAAGACGGCATTGATCACCGGCGGCAACAGCGGCATCGGGCTTGTGACCGCGAGGCTGTTCGTGGCCGAGGGCGCGCGGGTGGCGATCACCGGGCGAAATCCGGCGACGCTCGAGGCTGCGGCGAAAGAGCTGGGGCCGAATGCACTCGCGATCGTTGCCGACGCGACCGATGTCGCGGCGACCGAGAAGGCAGTCAAGCAAGCGGTTGAAAAGTTCGGCAAGCTCGACATTGTCTTTGCCAATGCCGGCATTGCCGGCAACACGCCGATTGGCGGGACCACGCTCGCCGCGTTTGAATCGGTGATCCGCACCAACATCACCGCAGTGTTCTTCACCGTGCAAGCGGCAGCGCCATATCTCAACCACGGCGCCTCAATCGTTTTGAACGGCTCGGTCATCTCGGTGCTGGGTAATCCCGGCTACGCCGCCTATGCCGCCAGCAAGGCCGGCGTGCGGGCGATGGCGCGCGTGATGGCGTCGGAGCTGTCGCCGCGCGGCATCCGGGTCAACGTCGTCTCGCCCGGCGGCACCAGCACACCGATCTGGAACTCTAACGCGCCGACTCCGGAGGCGGTGGTGGCATTGGAGGCGCGCATCGCGAAAACCATCCCGCTGGGACGGTTTGGCAAACCGGAAGAGGTCGCAAAAACCGTGCTGTTCCTCGCCTCCGACGACGCATCCAACGTTCAAGGCGCAGAAATCTTCGTCGATGGCGGTGCCACGGCGTCTCCCGCCGGTGCGCCGATCTATCGCGGCTAGGCGAAATAGCGAGAAACCGCGAATCCGATCAGCACGCTTCGAAAAATCTCATCGAAGTTGTGCTGTTCGGTTCGCTCATCTCCGGGACGTATTTTCCAATTCTGCGCGGATCCGTTGAACCTCGGGAGCAGGTGCCAAGACATCCCGGAGGGCCGGGGATTTTTGATCACTTATGCAATGGGGAGCCTGACATGCCGAAAGCCGTTCGCGTCTCCACCCAGATTCCAGCATCGACAGCTTCATCTGAGAAATCCGATAGCCATCCGCTTGTCTCCATCGCGTTATTCTCCGGGATTGGCCTGCTGATATCGCTGACCGCGGTTATCCTCGGCGTGTCCGGGGTCTGGTACTAGCGGCTTTCGGCCGTATCCCACAGATTGGCGACACCGCCCGTTGCGGTTCGAGGGCGGCAGGCGGTGTCGCGTTTGTTGTCAGGCCGCCTGCAGCTTGGTTGCAGCTTGCAGGGCGCCTGCCAGCGCCTTCTCCCGGTGCTCCGGTCCGACCTGAACGCCGTCGGCGGAAATAAATTCGGGATTGGTGATCCCGATAAAACCGAACACCCAGCGCAAATACGTCTCCAGATGTTCGCCCACCGCCGCCGGCGTACCGGGGCCGTAAAATCCGCCGCGCGAGATTGCGACGATCACCCGCTTGTTGCCGGCCAGTCCCTCCGCGCCCTGGGCGCCGTATCTGAAGGTCTTGCCCGCCACCACGATGCGGTCGATCCAGGCCTTGAGCTGGCTTGGGATCGTAAAATTGTACATGGGGGCACCGAGCACCACGATGTCGGCCGCCAGAAACTCGTCCAGCACGGCCTGACCGGCGGCGAGGTCTTGCTGTAGCGCGGCCTCATGCGCGGCTCCCTGGGCTGCTGCAAGATGCGAACCCGAAAGGTGCGCCAGCGGCGTCAAAGTCAGGTCGCGGTAGACGATCTCGAGACCCGGCGTGGTTCTGCGCAGGCGCTCCACGATGGCCGCGGAAACCTGGCGGCTGACGGAATGGGGGCCGAGGACGCTGGAATCGATATGCAGAAGTTTCATGTCATTCACCCTTGGTATAGGTTTGTAACTGAGACTATATGAGTGACTGTCCGCAAACCCCGCAAGGAGGCACATTTTTGAAACCCGAGCACACCAGAGTGCCTGCCCTGCCGCCCCAACCGCACCTCGACAGCGATTGCCGCGGCGTTGCATCGATATTGGCGCGCGTCGGCGACAAATGGAGCGTGTTCGTCATCATGTTGCTGGGTGACGGGCCGCGGCGTTTCAATGAGATCAAGCGCATGGTCGGCGGCATCTCGCAGCGGATGCTGACGCTGACGCTGCGCGGACTGGAGCGTGATGGCCTGGTCACGCGAACCGTGTTCCCGACCATTCCGCCGCGGGTCGATTACGAACTGACCGATCTCGGGCGTGGGCTGTGGCAGCCGGTGGAAGCACTGGGCAAGTGGGCCAGCGATCACCAGACCGAGATCGAAGACGCGCGGGCGCGGTTTGATCGGCGCAACGATGCCGGCTCGGATCGGGTGGCCGGTTAGATCAGCGACACCAGCCCGCCGCCGTGACGCTCGAGCCGGCCTGCGAGTTCAAGCTCGAGCAGCACG
>DASSGM010000187.1:0-2687 GCA_035693465.1 Bradyrhizobium sp.
AACATCAAGGCGAAGCTGCGCCCGATCGTGATGATCACCTCGAACAACGAGAAGGAACTGCCGGACGCCTTCCTGCGCCGCTGCTTCTTCCATTACATCAAGTTTCCCGATGTCGAGACCATGCACCGCATCGTCGACGTGCATTTTCCCGACATCAAGAAGCGCCTGGTGGAAGAAGCGTTGCGGATTTTCTTCGAGGTGCGCGAGGTGCCGGGTCTGAAGAAAAAGCCATCGACCTCGGAGCTATTGGACTGGCTAAAGCTCCTGCTCAACGAGGACATGACGCCGGAAATGCTCAGGGAGCGCGACCCGCGCAAGCTGATCCCGCCGCTGCACGGCGCGTTGTTGAAGAACGAGCAGGACGTGCATTTGTTCGAGCGCCTCGCCTTCCTCAGCCGAAGAGAGGTGTGAGGCTCTCAGCCTCAAACGTCCGCTCGCCTGACAGGCACTTTCGCCTCAGGCAGCTTGCGGCCACGGATGAGATCTGACGCCTTGTCCGCGATCATCATGGTGGATGCATTGAGATTGGCCGAGATCATCCGCGGCATGATCGAGGCATCGATCACGCGCAGGTTTTGCAGTCCATGCACGCGCAGCTGATCGTCGACAACCGCCCATGTACTGTCGGCCGGGCCCATCCGGCAGGTACATCCGGGGTGGAAGGTCGTGGTGCCGCGTTGCGTTGCCGCGGCCAGAAATTCATCGTCGGTCTGCACTTCAGGTCCGGGAAAATCCTCGTAGGCGTAGTACGGCACAAGCGGCACTGACGCGAGCAGCCGCCGCGCCAGCTTCATGCCGGCGACCACGACGCGGCGGTCGAGCTCGGCGACCAGATAATTGGTCTGGATGATCGGCGGCTCGAACGGGTCGGCCGAACGGGCGCGGACATAGCCGCGGCTTTCGGGCCGCTGCTGCCAGGAGGCGACCGTCATGCCGGGCTCGTCCTCGAGCTCTCCCTGCACGCCCTCCTTGTAACTTGCGGGCGTAAAGGTCAGCTGCAGATCCGAGCTCTCCGTGGTCTCGCCGGAGTGCCAGAAGCAATAGACCATGGTCGGCGACAGCGACAGCAGACCGCGCCGTGTCGTGGCCCATTTGACCGCCTCGACCCAGAGATGGAGGCCCCGTCTGAGCTCGTTGATGGTCTTGATGTTCTTGACGCGGGCGACCGAACGCGGCGCGTAATGGTCCTGCAATCCCTCGCCGACGCCCGATAGCGCGTGACGCACCTCGATGCCGAGCGACCGCAGCAGCTCCGGCGATCCGACGCCCGACAGTTGCAGCAGTTGCGGCGAGTTGTAGGCGCCGCCGGCAAGGATCACTTCCTTGTTGGCGCGCACTTCGCTCGCAATGCCGCGCCTTCTACCCTTGATATAGCGCACGCCGACCGCGCGCTTGCCCTCGAACAGGATTTCGGTCGCATGCGCATGCGTCCGCACGTGGACATTCGCCCGTCTCATCGCCGGGCGCAGAAAGGCGGTCGCCGCGCTGACCCGCAGGCCATTCTTGATCGTTCGCTGGGCGTAGGACACGCCCTCCTGGATCGCCCCGTTGTAATCGGGGTTGCGCGGAATGCCGAGCGACATTGCGCCGGCCATGAACGCCTCGCAGAGCGGATCCTTCCAGTCCATGGTGGTAACGGTCAGATTGCCCTCCCGCCCGCGATAGGCGTCCTCGCCCTCGCCGATGCGCCGCTCCAGCCGCTTGAAATACGGCAGCACATCCGGATAGCCCCAGCCGCGATTGCCGTGCTGCGCCCAGGTGTCGAAATCCAGGCGCTGGCCGCGGTTATAGATGTGACCGTTGATCGAGGAGGAGCCGCCGAGGGTCTTGCCGCGCGGTGCGTAGATGCTGCGGCCCCCGGTCCAGGGGCCCGGCTCCTGCTGGTAGGCCCAATTGATGCCCTTCATGTGAAAGGTTTTGATGAAGCCCGCCGGCAGATGGATGTAGGGATGCCAGTCGCGCGGGCCTGCTTCCAGCACGCAGATGCTGGTGATCGCATCTTCGCTCAGCCGGTTGGCGAGCACGCATCCGGCGGAGCCCGCGCCCACGATCACATAGTCGAATCTGTCGGTCATCTCAGCTTCTGGCGGATGCTACCGCGGCTTTTCGTTGAGTTGATAGTTCAGGTGCGCCTTCACCGTCGGCCATTCGCTGGCGATGATACTGTAAATCACGGTGTCGCGCAGGGTTCCGTTCGGCGCGATCTGATGGCTGCGCAAGATGCCGTCGAGCTTGGCACCTAACCGTTCGATGCCGCGCCGGCTCTGCTGGTTGAAGAAATGCGTGCGGAACTCGACCGCGATGCAGTCGAGTTTTTCGAACGCATGCGTGAGCAACAACAGCTTGCACTGGGTGTTGAGGGCGCTGCGCTGCACGCGCCTGGCATACCAGGTCGAGCCGATCTCGACGCGCCGGTTCGGGGCATCGACATTCATATAGGTGGTCATGCCCGCGATCTTGCCGTCAGCATCGAAGACGGTGAACGGCAGCATCGACTCCGCCGCCTGCAGCCCCAGCCTGCGATCGATCTCCTTGCGCATGTCTCCAGGCCTCGGAATGAAGGTATACCAGAGCTTCCAAAGCTCACCGTCCTTCACCGCTTCGACCAATCCATCGATGTGATCGTGCGACAAGGGTTTTAGCTGCGCGTGCGGACCGCTGAGCGATACCGGTTCAAGCCAGGGCAT
>DASSGM010000188.1:0-2272 GCA_035693465.1 Bradyrhizobium sp.
CCGCGTGTCGAGGTGATCAAGGTGACGCCCGATCCCGGCGTGATCGAGGTCAATATTCAGCCGGCGGCAAGCTGGCGTGACGCCGTCGATATCACCTTGGGCCTTTACGAGGACGCAGCCCAAGTTCGCCTCGGCGCCAACAAGTATCTTGTCGACGGCCGCCACACCGGCACCGGCGGCGGCAATCATGTGGTGGTCGGCGGCTCTACACCTGCGGATTCACCGTTCTTGCGCCGTCCGGACCTGCTGAAGAGCCTGGTGCTGTACTGGCAGCGGCATCCGTCGCTGTCTTATTTGTTCTCGGGCATGTTCATCGGTCCGACCAGCCAGGCGCCGCGCATCGACGAGGCGCGCCACGACGGGCTTTATGAACTGGAGATCGCGCTGGCCCACGTGCCGCCGCCGGGAATCAAGGCGCCGCTGTGGCTGGTCGATCGGCTGTTCCGGCACATCCTGGTCGATATCACCGGCAATACCCACCGCGCCGAAATCTGCATTGACAAACTCTATTCGCCCGATGGCCCGACCGGCCGGCTCGGCTTGGTCGAATTCCGCGCCTTGGAAATGCCGCCGGACCCGCGCATGTCGCTCGCGCAGCAATTGTTGATCCGGGCGCTGATAGCAAAGCTCTGGCGCGCGCCGCAGGACGGCAAGTTCGTGCGCTGGGGCACGACGCTGCACGACTGCTTCATGCTGCCGCATTTCCTCTGGGAAGACTTTTTGGACGTGCTCACCGAGCTAAAACATTCCGGGTACGATTTTTCGCCGGATTGGTATGCCGCACAGCTCGAATTCCGCTTTCCGGTGTTCGGCCGGGTCCACCACGGCGGCGTTGCGCTGGAAGTGCGGCAGGCGCTTGAGCCCTGGCACGTTCTCGGCGAGGAGGGCTCGGCCGGGGGCACCGTGCGCTATGTCGATTCCTCGGTTGAACGCTTGCAGGTCAAGGCCGGTGGCTTCGTCGAAGGCCGACACGTCGTCACCTGCAACGGCAGGCGGCTGCCGATGACGGAAACCGGCCGCTCGGGCGAAGCGGTCGCCGCCGTTCGCTTCAAGGCCTGGCAGCCGGCCTCCGGACTGCACCCGACGATACCGGTTCACGCGCCGCTGACGTTTGATCTCATTGACACCTGGAACGGCCGCTCGCTGGGCGGTTGCGTCTATCACGTCGCCCACCCCGGCGGACGCAGCTACGAAAGCAAACCGGTCAATTCCTACGAAGCCGAAGCGCGGCGGCTGGCCCGGTTTCAGGATCATGGCCATACCCCCGGCAAGATCGATCCGCCGCGCGAGGAACGCACAATTGAATTTCCTTTGACCCTCGACTTGAGGAGGCCGCTGCTCCATTGAGGGATGAGCATTGGGCAGGAGAGTCGGGATGGCGGGACACGCCGGCCATAGAAGCAGTGGGGCAAGCGGTCAGGGAACCAGGGCCCGTCCGGTCAATCGGCGCGTGGCGCAGTGGACGCGTGACTATGTTCGGCTGCCGGGAATCCCCGATGAGTTCATCGCGCCCGACGGCGCGCCGCGTGCGGTCTGGGCCCGTTTCTTCGATGCCTTCGCCACGCTGGCGCCTGCGGAAATCGAGCGGCGTTTCGGCTCCGCCGACCGCCACCTGCGGGAAGCCGGCGTAACCTACCGCGCGCCCGGCGAAACCGCCGACCGGCTTTGGCCGTTGAGCCATCTGCCGCTTCTGATCGACGAGGCAGAATGGCAGCAATTAACCGCCGGCATCGTGCAACGCGCAGAATTGCTGGAGCTGGTGCTCAGCGATCTCTACGGCGAGGGCCGTTTGATCGCCGAGGGCGCGATACCGGCGGCGGCGATTGCCGGCAGCACCGAATATCTGCGCCCGGTTTGCGGCATCAAACCGCCCGGCGGTCGCTATCTGAACCTGTATGCCGCGGATGTCGGCCGCGGGCCCGACGGGCGCTGGTGGGTGCTAAGCGACCGTACCCAGGCGCCGTCAGGTGCGGGCTACGCGCTGGAAAACCGGCTGGTGCTGTCGCGCGCTTTCACCACGCTCTATAAATCCATGAATGTGGAGCGCGTCGCGCCGTTCTTCGAGGCGTTCCGCGACAGTCTGCGCTCAAGCGCCGACCGCGACGAGCCGCGCATCGGATTGCTGACGCCAGGCAGCTTCAGCGAAACCTATTTCGAGCATGCCACGCTGGCGCGCTATCTCGGATTTCTGCTGGTCGAGGGCGACGATCTCGCCGTCAGCGGCGACCGCATCCATATCCGCACCGTCGCCGGCCTGAAGCGGCTCGACGTG
>DASSGM010000189.1:0-3961 GCA_035693465.1 Bradyrhizobium sp.
GCGCGCACTTTTCGCACCAGCTCGACGCCGCTCTGCGCCTCGCTCGGCGTCAGGCCGGTGAGCACTTCGTCGAGCAGCAGCAGTTTCGGTTCGGTCGCAAGCGCGCGGGCGACTTCGAGCCGGCGCTTTTCCGACGGGATCAACTGGCTGGCGAGCGCCTCGGCGCGCCCGGCGAGGCCGGCAAATTCCAGCACTTCGTAGGCCTTGCGGCGCGCCTCGCGCATCACGGTGGTGCGGATCAGCGCGCCGACGATGACGTTGTCGATGACCGTCATGGTCTCGAAGCTTTTCACGACCTGGAAGGTACGCGCGATACCGCGCTGGCAGCGCTCCGCCGCCGGCAGCGCGGTGACGTCCTCGCCGTCGAACCAAATCGAACCCTGGGTCGGCGGCAGCACGCCGGCGATCAGATTGAACAGCGTCGACTTGCCTGCGCCATTGGGACCGATCAGCCCGACGATCTCGCCGCGCCCGACCGAAATCGAGATGTCGCTGTTGGCGATCAGGCCGCCGAAACGTTGCCAGACGCCGCGGGTTTCCAGCAGCAATGTCATCGGACCGCTCCCTTGCGCCGGCGCGAAAACAGGCCGACCAGCCCCTCCGGCCGCGCCAGCGAGATCAGCACGATCAGCGCGCCGTAGACGATCAGGTCGACGCCGCGGCCGGAGCCACCGATGAAGGAGCGCGTGAGCTCGGTGAGCGGGATCAGGATGACGGCGCCGAGCACCGGCCCCCACAAGGTGCCGATGCCGCCGAGCACCGCAGGCAACGCCATCAGCAGCGAAAACTGGAAGCCCATGACGCTTTCCGGATCGATGTAGGACACGAACTGCGCATAAAAACTGCCGCCGACCGCGGTGAGGAAGGCCGAGACCGCCGCGGCGCCCATCTTGGAATTGAACACGACCACGCCGAGGCTTTCGGCGGCGTCCGGATTGTCCTTCACGGCGCGCCACCAGTAGCCCCACTTGGAATCCTCCAGCCACCAGGTCACGAGCCAGGCAACGCACGCCAGCACCAGCGCGAAGTAGAAATACGGCAGCTTGCTGCGCGTGAACTGGAACTTGAGCCAGCTGTCGCCGCGGATCGGAATATCGATGCCGAGCGCGGCGCCGGCCCAATCCCAGTTCTGGAACAAAAGCAGCGCGATCTCGGCGATGACAATGGTGGCGATGACGAAGTAATGGCCGCGCAGTCGGAAACAGGGATAGCCGAGCGCCATCGCGATCAGCGCCGATATCAGGCCGCCGCCGAGCATGCCGAACCACGGCAGCACCCCGAATTTGGTGAACAGAAGCGCGGTGGTGTAGGCGCCGAGCCCGAAATACAGCGCATGTCCGAGCGAGATTTGCCCGCAATAACCGCTGAGGATATTCCAGCTCTGCGACAACGCCGCGTACATCAGGGTCAGGACCATGATGTTCTGGACGTAGACGTCTTTGACGAACACCGGCACCAGCGCGGCGATCGCGGCCAGACACACCGCGAGAATCAAATCGCGGCGGCGGCGCTGGGCAAAGCCGGTATCCATCAGATCGATCCGAACAGGCCGCGCGGCCGGACAAACACCACCAAGAGATAGACCGCGTAGATGCCGACCGACTTCAGCGAGGGCGGCAGGATCAATGCGGTGGAGGCCTCGACCAGACCGACGAGGATGCCGCCGGCAAAGGCGCCGAACACGCTGCCGAAGCCGCCCAATGCCACCGTGACGTAGGCGATCAGCGCGAAGGAGGCGCCGACGTCGGGATAGATGTAGAAGAACATCGCCATGATCGCGCCGGCGAGCCCGACCAGCGCCGCGCCGAGGCCCCAGCCCAGCGCAAATACCCTGTTCTTGTCGATGCCGACCAGCGCCACCGCGCCGGCGTCCTCGCGGGTCGCTTCAAGGGCGCGGCCAAAATCGGTGCGGTTGATGAAGAAATACAGCGCGACGAATGCCGCGATCGATACCAGCGCGCCGACCAGCTGCGGCACGGGGAGGAAAATGCCGGCAATCGACACGGTTTCGCCGCCAAGCCATGAATGCGTGACGCTGCGATAATCCGGCGTGAAGAAGAACTGGGCGAAGCCGCGCATCACGATGGCAAGCCCGAAGGTCGAAAAAATCTGCACCATGCCGGCGTTGGCCTTCGCTCGCATCGCGAAGCGCACGACCAGGAGATAGACCACGGCGCCGAACACGAACAGCGCCGCCGCGACCAGCGGCGCCGACAGCAGTGGGTCGAGCGCAAAAAAGGCGAACAGAAAGAATGTCGCGTACATGGCAATCATGAGGAATTCGCCGTGGGCGAAATTCACCACGTCCATCAGGCCGAAGATCAGCGCAAGCCCGACCGCGATCAGGCCGTAGAGCAGCCCCATCAAGAGACCGCTGGCGAGGCTCTGAATGATGGTCTCTGCTGTCACGGCCCCCGCCCCCCCGCTTCAGCCGGCTTTCATCGGCCAGATCGCTTCGGCTACTGCGGCCTGAGTCGGGAAGATGGTGACGAACTTGCCGCCGACATATTGCAGCAGCACCGGATCGGCGTCGTTGTTCTGGCCCATCTCGTCGAACTTCACCCGCTTCCAGGGCATGATGGTCTGCTCGCCCGGCAGGTCGGTGGCGACAAGGGCTTCGCGAATCTTTTCACCGTCGGTCGATTTGGCGCGGTTGATGGCGTCCGCCATCACGATCAGGCCCATGAACTGGCGCGACGAATAGTCGTTGAAGTCCTTGCCGGATTTCGCCCGATACATCTCGTTTATCTGGCCGACCATCGGCCGCTTGGCCGCCAGATCGAGCGAGAAGCTGCCGCGCGAAATGACGCCTTCGAGCTTGTCGCCGACCGCATCGTATAACGCTTTTTCGGAGAAGCCGGCGTCCTGCGCGACGATCGCTTTCGGCTTGTAGCCGAGTTCGGCCATGGTTTTGACAAGCAGGATACCGTCGGTCGTATAGCTCGACGGCATCAGCACGTCGGCATTGGCGGCCTTGAGCTGCTGCACCTCGGCGGTCAATGAGGGCGAGTTGGCGCGATACTTGATATCGGTGACAACCTTGTAGCCGCGATCTGCGGCGAGCTTCACTTGCGTATTGGCGGAGTCGGTGCCGAAAATCGTGTCCTCGTGGAACAATGACAGCGTCTCGATCTTCTGGCCTTTCTTCTTCAGCGCATCGAAGAAATCGAACATCGCGGTCGAGAACATCTCGTCATGCGGCGCCGCGCGGAAATAGAATTTCAGGCCGCGACGGTGCAGGCTCGGCGAGGAGTTGTCGGCCGAAATGAACGGAACCTGGTAGCGCTCGCAGATCTGGCTGACGGTAACCGCGACCGCGCTCTGATAGGTGCCGACGATGGCGCAGACTTTTTCCTGGGTGATCAGGCGCTCCGCCTCGGCCCGCCCCTTCTGCGGATCAGCCTGGTGATCGGCAAACACCAGGCGCACCTTGGCGCCGCCGAGACCCGGAAGCCCCTCGCCCTTGGCAAGCGGCAGCGCAAAGTCGTAGTTCTTGTTGATGATGTCCGCCGCCGTCTCGAACGCCTTTTGTGCATCGACGCCGATCTGCGCGCTGGCGCCGGACAATGGATAGATCACGCCGATCACGACCTCGGATGTTTGCGCGCGTCCCGCGATCGGCAGCAGCGCAGCGGTGGCGGTGGCTCCAAGCAGCACGTTTCGGCGAGTGATGGTCATTGCGAGATCCTCTGTTTATCGGTAGCTCAACGATGAAGTGACTGAAGGTTGCCGCCCATCAAAGCACGGCAAGGTGTTTGTTGCGCAGGTCGGTCACCAGCATTAGTCCGGGAGCGTGGGTAATCGCAAATGGTAGTTTCGCCGCCGCGATCACCGCTTGCGGCGTGACGCCGCAGGCCCAGAACACCGGGATTTCGTCGGGCTCGACCGGCACCGGATCGCCATAGTCGGGTTTTGCGATATCGGCGATTCCGATCGCGTGCGGATGGCCGAGATGAACCGG
>DASSGM010000190.1:0-10211 GCA_035693465.1 Bradyrhizobium sp.
AGCTACGACTCCGATTCCTCGCGCAAGATGCGCCGTGCCACCGCGCTTCTGAAGCAGAACCATCCGGAGATCGAAGCCGACGGCGAAATGCAGGGCGATACCGCGCTCTCGGAAGCAGCGAGGAAGCTGGTCCTGCCGCACTCGAAGCTGCAAGGCGAAGCCAACATCCTGATCATGCCGAGTCTCGATACCGCCAATGTCGCCTATCAGATGATCAAGGTTCTTGCGGACGCGCTGCCGGTCGGGCCGATCCTGATCGGCCCGGCGCGGCCGGCGCATATCCTCACGCCCTCGGTGACCGCCCGCGGCGTCCTCAACATGACCGCGGTTGCCGCCGTCGAGGCCCAGGAGCGCGCAAGCCGCCAGCAACCGACCTTGTTTGGCTAAGCGGACGGAAATCGATTAGGCTCCGCCTCCATGCGCGGGCGGCCTTGGAATCGATTTGACCGTTTGAAAACCTGAAGCGGAACGCCCATAATCGCTCCGCTCTCCGCTTTGCAACCCCACATTCGCAGCATCCAGTGAGGCCAACCATGCCAGCGTTCATTACTTTCGGACGAGTCTTGTTCGCCGTGCTTTTTATCTATTCCGGGGCGACCAAGCTTTTTGGCATTCAGGCCACCGCTGATTTCATTGCCGCCAAGATCGTCATTCCGTCCTTCCTTATGCCCTACACTTCGCAGCTGGAAGCGATGACGGGAATGTCCACTCCGCAAATGGTGGCCATTGCCGTTGGAGCTTTCGAGGTCATCGCCGGATTGATGATTGCCCTCAATTTCGGCGTGCGGTTCTTCGCCATTCTTTTGATTTTCTTCGTCGCCACGACAATCTATTACTTCGACGACTTCTGGAATCAGGCGCCGCCCGAGAATGCCAAGACCCTGATGGACGCGCTGAAAAGTCTGTCGATCATCGGTGCGCTGTTCATCATCGCGGGATATGGCCGGGCGCCGCGCACGGTCGAACCCGCTTATGGCGACGTGTAGGTGGTTACGTGAGCCGGAATTGCCCTAGGCGAGGCGCCGCCACGGCGTGACGCTGACATCATGGGCGGCGTCCAGGATTTGCGGATCGCCGGCTTGCAGGCCGTGCGCGGCGAGAATCTGCTGCGGCGAACGCTCGGGCACGCCGGGGAAGCAGGGCTCGCCGCCGGGCAGCCGCACGTGCGCGGCCTGCGACAGCCAGAATGTGTGGTAGCGGTCCATAAACATTCCGAACACATCAGGTCCGCCAATCACCGCGACGCTGCCGGAATGCACTTTTGCGAAATCGCACGCCGCCTCGAAGGTAGCGCCGGCCGGATTCCAAAGTGCCGCTTTGGAATTGGACGGGTCGGGCGCGATCGAGCCCACGCTTCTGGTCAGGATAATCCGCGTTCGCCGCGGCGAGTTCGGCTGGCCCTCATGAGAATGTCGGCCATGCACGATCAAGGCGGCCCGATCGAGGGCGGCCGTGAAGAATTTCTTGTCGCCCTCGAACTTCAATTCAACCGGCATCACGCGATCGGCGTTTGCCAGCATGCCATCCGCGGAAACAATGACGTAGCCCTCGATGCGCAGATTCGGCATCGCGCGCGGACTGGCCTATTCCGAGATCGTCTGCACCACGCTGGAGACAGGCCGTGAGCTTACCGTCGGCAGTTTGGCGTCCTTGACGATCTGGTCGTCATACTGCGCCAGCGTTTGCACCGGCTCCTTGGCCCTCATCGCAACGACCTTGTAGCCGCCGGCCTTCAGCTTGCGCAGCAGCTCGGGCAGGGCTTCGGCAGTGTGCTTCTGGAAATCGTGCATCAGCACGATGCCCTTGCCCGATTTGTCCAGCTTCTTCATCACGCTGTCGATAACGGTTTGCGGCTTGCTGGCCTTGAAGTCGAAGGAGTCGAGATCGCACGAGAAAATCGCGACGTTACGGGTGCCGAGATAGGTCACCATTTCCGGCGGATGCTGCAGCGCCGGGAAGCGGAAGAACGGAGCGAACGTTGTGCCACCCAAGGCCCACTTCACCGCGCTGAACCCTTTTTCGATCTCTTCCTTGCGTTGATCCTCGGTCAGCTTCTTGTTGTTTAGATTGGCGTGCGACCAGGTATGGGAGCCGATGGTGTGGCCTGCCGCCGCAACCTGTTTGAGAATCTCGGGAAAGTAGGTCGCATGCTTGCCGATCGGAAAGAAAATGCCGGTCGTGCATTCCTCCGCCAGCGTCTTCAAGACCGAGGGAGTATTGACCGGCCACGGGCCATCGTCGAACGTCAGCACCACTTCCTTCTCGCGCAGAAAATCGAGCTGCTTGAAATGCTCGAAACCGAACCCTGGCCCGCCGGTAGTGTCGATTTCAACCACGCGGGCGATCCCAAGCGCGTCAGGATTTGCACATGGGGGCCTTGCCGGGGCGCGCGCCACGGCTGGAGCCGCCGCAGGCGTCGCCTGTGGCGGAGCTGCCGCGCCTTTGGGAGCTGGGGTCTGCGACCATGCTGCGCCTGAGGCACACAGCGAAACCGCGCCTGCCAAGATCAAACCTGCCGCTATACGCATCGTATTCCCCTCGAATTGATCCGGCTCGGCCCTGGTCTTCGCCATCGTCCAAGCCATTCCTGCCCCTGACCACAATAGCCTAGTTGGACCTGCGCCGCCACGGCAACGGAGTTTATCAACTATTGGTCGATTGTCGGCGGAACCGGTTAATATCGCGGCGCCTCCGCAATCAGGAGGCCGCAAGCGCCCGCGCAATGGCGGTTTTGACGCGCGTATCCGATGGTTCGACGGTCTCCGGGAAGACCTCGGCGATATAGCCGTCGCGGCCGACCAGATATTTGTGAAAGTTCCAACGCGGCACATCCTTCGGTCGCGCGTCGGCCGCCCATTTGTAGAACGGATGGGCATTCGGCCCCTTTACGGTAGCTTTTGCCGCAATCGGAAAGGTAACGCCATAGTGCTGTTGCGCGGTCTGCGCGATCTCGTTCGGGCCGCCGGGTTCCTGTGCGCCGAAGTCGTTCGAGGGCACGCCGATAATCATCAGGCCTCGCCCCCGAAACTCGGTCCACAATTCCTGCAACCCGGCATATTGCGGCGTGAAACCGCACAAGGAGGCCGTGTTGACCACCAGCAGCGGGCGGCCGGCGTAGTCGGCAAGCCTGATATCGCCCCCGGTCAGCGCAGGAAACGAGAAGGCATAGGCGGTAATCCGGCTCATCGCGACCTGGGCCAGGGCATTTCGCGATGGGCTAGCTAGCGTGGCCAGCGCTGCCGTGATCATCATCCTGCGGTCGATCATCGCGCTCCCCGTGCAGCGGTTCCAATTTATAGGTCCAAGCCGCTGCGGCCGCTTCTCAACAAGCCGTTATGATCGGGTCGGAGGGGTACACCATGGCAGCGGCAGCAGCGGAAGATAATACCGGCTCCACTCGCATGTCGATTCCGGACCGCTGCGCTTAAGCGCGTATTTAATCGGCTCCGCCTGGCCGATCGCAATGTGCAGTCCGAACAGGGTCGCGGCGAGCGGATAGGCCCATTTGCGAAAGCGCAGGTCGCTCAGGCAATCGAGCAGAATCGCGCCCGCGATGATGATCAGCGGGTCTGTGAAAATGAAGTATTCCGATTTCAGCCCGCGCCGCACTCCGAGCGCGTCGATCCCGATCGCGGCCAACAGCAGCACGAGTGCCTGGATCGCCGTTAATCTCTCGCCGCGCCGCCACGCCACGATAATGCCGGGCACGATCAGCCAGGTCAGAAACACGGTCGGACGCGGCGAGGAATGCAGCATGAAGCTGTAGCGCGCCAGAACCGACGCCAGGCCATCAAGCAGGAGTAATAGAATTCCTGACAGACTGGACCCGTTTGCGACGTCGATGGTGGTTGCATCTGCAAAGCTCAGCATCTTTTCCAGGGGATTGATCACGGCGATCACGTTGTTGGCGTCGTACTGGAGATCGAGGGCCAGCAGCGCAATTGATGCGCCGGCGGCAACCGCAAACATCGACGCCAGCGTTTCAGCGGCGCTGACGCACCAGATTGCGGCGTAAGCGATCATGCAGGCGGCGATCAGGGCCAGCAGCACCGCCTGATAGAGGCCGAAGCGGCCGAGCAGCAACGGATGGAGGTGCGCGACATCGAGCAAGGCGCGGTCAAGCCCGGTTGCCATCAAGGGCCACGCCGCCGATGCCGAGGCAATCGCTGCGACCGCCGCAATGCCCGTTGCGAGCCAGCTTGATCGTGTGTTGCGCCAGAACGCGACGCTCGCGCCCTTCGGGCTGCCGAATGGCAGCGCCAGCAGCGGCAGCACACCGATCAGCAAGATGGCCTGCACCTTGTTCTCCAGACCAAGCACGCATAGTCCGGCGGCGATCGCCATCCACAGCGGGCGCGCGATGCTGCTGGTGCGTCCGACCACAATCAGGATCATCAGCGCAAAGATGACGGGGCATGCCGCGACGAGCTCGCTGCGCAAGATCCGCGAGTGCACTGCGATGCCGCCAGAGAAGGCGAATGCAAAGGTTGCCATCAGCGCGATGCGCCAGTCGCGCACGACGAAGCGAATAAGGGCCGCAAAGATCAGGACGCAGCCAGTCGCGATCAGCCAGGCCAGAAGACGTCCGGCGCGAACGGCGCCGGTCATGGCGGCATCGAACGCTGCGGCATCGGATGCTGGCGGAATCGCCGAAAGCGAATAGCCGTCGAGCAGCCCGATAGCGTGCAGCAGCTGAAACCAGAGCTTCAGCGACAGGATGGTTAGATAGGCGGTGTGGTCGAAGAACTGCTGCGGCTTGCCGTCATTGAGAACGAGCGCGTTGTAGATCACCATCAGGTCCATGTCGGCGTTGCGCCAGTAGATCAGCGCATAGCCGAACAGAAAAAACGACGCCGCGAGCCCGGCGACGATCGCCGCCAATCCCATCCGCCAGCCAAGGAAAGTCAGGCGGTTGAAGGCATCATCCTTCGCAGCAAGGACAGGCGGCTGGGTCGTCGAGGCCGGCGCGGAAAAATGGTTCATGCCGGCGGTCTTTTAGCTCAGCCGCGGATGCAAAGCGACGGTGGCCGAAGTCCGCTAGCGCAAAGAAACGATGAAATCCGTTCCTTCGCCGGTTTCGCCGGCAGTGATGCCTTGATCGGACACGATGATCGAGCCGCCTGTCGAAAGCGCCTCGGTAATTCGCGTCATCGCATCGCCAGGAATCGTGAGGCGATCCAGCGCTTCAGCGGGGCTGTTCGCCGCCGGCAATGCCTTCATCTCGACCGCGCCCACGATCTTTCGCCGTCGCAACGCACGATCATCTTCATAGTGCCGCTCGACATACTTCGCCGGCGCGGGCAGCGACACCACCGACCAGCCCAGGACACTCGCGTCTTCCTTGTCGACCCGGACCGTGAACACGTGCGTACCGAGCGGCCGGTCGCTCGGGGCGATCGTGACGGGCACGTCGAACAAGGCCGAGAAATTCTGCCGCACATAAAGCCTTGAATCCTTGCGGCTGATAAGCGCCGCGATCTGCCCGGCACGCTTGGGGGTCGTTCCATTTGCGGCCGGATCCTTCGGTGCGGCCGCCTTCTTGTCGGGCGTGCGGGCCTGATCCTGTTTCAGGTCAGGAACGGCTGGGATGATATCCGTTCCTGCCTTGATGCTCTCCTCGGGCTTTCCCTCGGCTTTCACGCTCTCATTCGCAGCGATCGCTGGCTTTGCAGCGCTGGCTGGCTTGTCGTCGGGTGAGAGCATCTTGCTGCCTTTGGCGGCGGCCGTATCAGGCTCCGATTTTGCGGAGTTCGCGCTCTCTGTTGTGGCGGCGGACGGTTCGGTTTCCGATTTTGCGGTTTCGGATTTGGCACCGGGCTCGGCGTCGGTCATTGTGACCGGAGCTTTGACCGCCGGCATATCGCCGCCAGCATAGACGGTACGGGTCTGCGCCCGCAACGGCGAGACGGCCGCCTGCTCTGAGATGACGGGCTTTCCGCTATCGTCGTGCCCGACGGTCGATCTCAGCTCGAGGCTCGCCTCCGCGGGCTTCGCTGCCGCATCGGCCTCCGCCGCCTTGTCAGCGGGAGGCGGAGCATCCGCCTGCGGCTCGTTGGCGGCAACGGGCTTTGGCACCACTCTCTTCGTGGCGAGCAGCGGATGTGAGAAGCTCGCAGGGATAATTTCGCCGGGGGTGATGACCACCCTCGCGCCCATCTTGGTCCAGTTCCACATCTTCACGGCAAAGGCCATCGGCATGCGGATGCAGCCGTGCGAAGCCGGATAACCTGGCAGCACGCCGGCATGCATGGCGACGCCCGACCAGGTTATCCGCTGCATGTAGGGCATCGGCGCGCCGCTGTAGATATTGGAGTGGTGAAATTTGTGTTTTTGAATGATGCTGAAGACGCCCATCGGAGTCGGATGGCCGCGCATGCCCGTGGAAATCGGCGTTTCCGCGAAGAATCCGTTGGCGTCGTAGATTTTCAGGCTTTGCTTTTCGATCGAGATCGCGATGATCAGCGGTCCCTGTGGTTTGGTCGATTCCTTCTCGGGTGCCTCGATCTTTTTTGCCTGATATCGGCGCACTCTTGGCCGGCGCTGCACAACGGTCGGAGGCTGATAATAGTAATAGCTGGGATCGTAACCCGACCAATAATACACGGCAGCGTCGGCCTCTGAGGCGATGCTGATCGCGCTGGCCAGCGTCAAAAGCGCCATTCGCCACAGCCGGCCGGTCCCAACCCCATACCCACCCACGCGTATCATTCTCGAACCCTCAGTCATTGCCATCCAGTGTTGCAGACGAGATACGCGTTCACCAGCGTAGCGCTTCCAATCCCGTGATTTTGGCCCCGAGCGTAGCAAAAAAGCCTCACACTAAGTTAAAGGACGGTCCGCGGCCGCAGCCGCAAGCCTTCCTGCGCGGCTTCGCCGCACCTACATGGTTGGCAGCCTCACCGACGGAGAAACCCATGACACGCAAAGTCCTAAGCCGATGTGACACGAGGCGGGGACTCCTGATGTTGCTGGCGCTTGCGTCGATACTGTGGCCGGGATCGCCGGCGCTCGCCGCTGACGAGCCCGACCTGATTTTCCGCCGCTCGACCGTGTTTAAGTGGGTCAGTCCGAACGACAAGCTTGCGACCTATGGCATCGACGATCCCGAGGTCGACGGCGTCGCCTGCCATTTCACGGTGCCGGAGAAGGGCGGCTTCAAGGGCTGGCTCGGACTTGCCGAGGAGGTCTCCGATATTTCGCTGGCATGCCGCCAGATCGGCCCGATCCATTTCAAAGGCAAGATGGAGCAGGGCGACGATATGTTCCGGAAGCGCCGTTCGCTGTTCTTCAAGAAGATGCAGATCGTTCGCGGCTGCGACCCCAAGCGCAACGTGCTGGTCTATATGGTCTATTCCGACAAGCTGATCGAAGGCTCGCCGAAGAATTCGACGTCGTCGGTGCCGATCATGCCTTGGGGTGCAGGCGATACCACGGTTCAGAAATGCGGCGAGTTCATTCAGTGAGGAGGGCGACACCTCGCTGATCACCGTTTCGCCGGGATTGGCTGCGGACGGACCCACGGTTCAAGCCGGACGTTGGGATCGCGGCAGCCGACCAGGTGCACCAGTTTTTGCGGCACCGATTCGTTGCCGCGGCCACTGTCGCCGCGCTGCAGCGACATGGCCCCGCAAATGCTTATTGTTCCTGTTTGCAGGGGCTTATCGATCCGCAACTCGGAAGCGCCGGCGCTCTGATCTAAAGGCCCGACCGGCTGACCGGGATTACGGGATGGGGTTTGGTTGCCAACATCGGTGATGCCATTGCCCACGACTGCCATCCTTGTTGGAGGTGCGACATAACGCGCGACCGCCGGAAAGGTTGCGCCTAAGGCCGCCTTTGCCGGAGTCGGCCAGTGAACGACCGCGGCTCAGCCAATGGACGACTGGTCCAACGAATGACCGCGATCGTGGCGGGGTTTTTGTCGGGACAAGCGCTGTTGGCTGGCGTCATAGGGCTAAAATCATTGAGCTTTTTCCCGAGATTGTTTCGTCGGACCAGGCGACGAAACAATTCTCCCGCGCAACGAAACCATTTCCTGCTTTCGCGTAGACGTCCGGAAACAGCCGATGGTTATCAAGCCGACAACGAAACGGCGGGCAACGCCGGCACCAAAACCGGAGACAGTCAAATGCGGACCCTCAGCTTCATCCTGGCCTTTGCCTTCGTCCTGGCCCCCTCGGTGGCCGGTTTGTCGGACAGCCTGCCGGGCATCGGCACCTTCGCATACAACGGCTCTCCCATTGCCACTTCGCAGGCCCTCAAGGTTGCGGCGAACTAGTTCGTAATTTCAACCAAGAAAATTGCCGGTAAGGCCATCATGTTCTTTCGTATCTCTGCCGCAGCGGTTGCCGCCTGCTTCCTGATCGGTGGTTCAGCGCAGGCCCAAGTTCAATCGAATCAAGTTCGGCAGATTCAATTCCGCTCGCTGAGCAAGCTACCCGATCCGCGCGGCGAGTTCGTGCGGCTATGCGCCCCCCACATGATCGGACGCTGGGCGCACCCCGAGGCCGTTTGCAGTTGCCTGCATGACCATGCCGCCGCGGCCGTTGACGATACCGACCTTCGCGAGGCACTGCTGCGCGGCATCAGCGAGACCGGCGTCCCGACCATCGAGACCGATTGGGTGCCGCCATCAAAACAATCCGAGATCGGCGCAACCTTTACCAAGATTGCCAGGCCGACGTTGCAATGCATGTTCGAACCGTCGAACTAGCTTCACTCCCCAGATACCATGTTGAAATGCCGGCTGCGGCGACGCGCGCCGGCATTTTTCTGCCGATGTGCCCGCTGGCGCACCGATGTCATCGCCATTATCGTTTGGGATCAAAATAACAAACCGGGGAAGCCATGACGGCAGTCCGCAGAGACGATCGCCTCAAGGGCAAGGTTGCCATCGTGACCGGCGCGGGTTCGCGTGCCGAGGGTATCGGCAATGGCCGCGCCACCGCGATCATTCTGGCGCGGCATGGCGCGCGAGTGACGCTGGTGGATAACGTTGCGCAATGGGCGGATGAGACAAAGCGGCTGATCGATGCCGAAGGCGGGATTTCGCAGATCGTCGAGGGTGATGTCAGTGTTCCCGCATCGTGCCAGGCCATCGTCGCGCGCACTGTGGACGCCTGGGGCAGGCTCGACATTCTCGTCAACAATGTCGGCATCACCGGGCCGCGCGGCAATGCCGTCGAGGTTGATGTCGAGGCATGGGACAGCGCAATGCGCGTCAACGTCGCCTCCATGATGCTGATGGCGAAATACGCGATTCCCGAAATGGTCAGGAGCGGCGGCGGCGGCTCGATCATCAATCTCAGCTCGGTTGCGGGTCTGTCGGGCGGCCATCCGAGCCTGCTCTATCCGACATCGAAGGGCGCGATCGTGAGCTTGACGCGCGCAATGGCGGCGCATCACGGGCGCGACGGCATCCGCGTCAACTGCATCGCGCCGGGCACGGTCTACACGCCGATGGTGGCATCGCGCGGCATGACGCCGGAGATGCGCAAGGCCCGCAGCCAAGGCACGTTACTGGGCACCGAGGGCACCGGCTGGGATATCGGCTATGGTGCGCTGTTTCTGGCCAGCGACGAATCGCGCTGGATTACCGGCATCACGCTGCCGATCGATGGCGGCGCAACCGCGGGCAGCAAGGGATCGCCGGTGCCGCCAAGCGAACCGGCGCCATCCTGAGCATGCACAATTGCGAGGAGCAAAGCGACACTCACCGTCATTGCGAGCCAACGGGTCGGCGCAAAGCGCCGCCCGTTGATGAACTGCCCACGATCGCCTGCCCTCGTCATACCCCGCGCATGCGGGATATCCAGTACGCTGCAGCCTTTCCATTCAATCGCTGGCGCTTTCGGAATACTGGATCATCCGCCTTCGCGGATGATGACGGCTCAAGGCCGTGAATTCTCACAGATTCAAAATTTCAAACAACCACACGCTTCGCCAGACACGGCTTCGCGATCTCGCCGCGGCTTTCGCGCGAGGTTTGCCAAGAACGTCCCGCCTTCTGAAGATCAGAGGGCGCAGGGAATGCCGGGCGCCCAATGCGCCCGCAGCCTCGCGTGCAAAATAAAAAAGCACACGAGCATAGTCACCACGGTCACACCGGTTCCACCCGGCATTCCCCGCGCAATGGTTTTACGGCTTACTTCGTGCTCTCCCCGGTGACCACGCTTGATTGACACCGTCACCTGCGGTTTCCCGCCGATTTG
>DASSGM010000191.1:0-44339 GCA_035693465.1 Bradyrhizobium sp.
GCCTGGTCGATGGTCATGCCGTCGAGGAAGCGGGAATTGATCATGCGGCCGTCGCCGTCATAGGCAGTGTCGGTGATGACAAAGGTTCTTGGATCAACATCCGGTGGGCACACCACCGGTGTATTGCCGAGCCCGTATTTGTTGACAAAATCGAGGTCGCGCTGGTCGTGCGCGGGGCAGCCGAAGATCGCGCCGGTGCCGTACTCCATCAGCACAAAATTGGCGACATAGACCGGCAGCTTCCAATCCGGATCGAACGGATGGATCGCCTTGATCCCGGTATCGAAGCCGAGTTTTTCGGCGGTATCGATGATTTCCTGCGCGGTGCCGTGACGCTTCGCTTCCGCGATGAATTCCGCGAGCTTTGGATTTTTGGCAGCCGCCGCCTCCGCCAGCGGATGATCCGGCGCAATTGCCATGAATTTGGCGCCGAACAGCGTGTCATGCCGCGTCGTGAAAATCTTAAGCTCGCTCTCGCCGCCCGGCGCGGTCGCGGCATCCAGCGCGAAGCGGATCAGCAGGCCTTCGCTGCGGCCGATCCAGTTGCGCTGCATCACCTTCACCCGGTCGGGCCAGCGGTCCAGGGTGTCGAGCGCGTCCAGCAGTTCCTGCGAGTACTTTGTGATCTTGAAGACCCACTGGCTCATCTCGCGCTGCTCGACGACGGCGCCGGAGCGCCAGCCGCGGCCGTCGATCACCTGCTCATTGGCGAGCACGGTCATGTCGACCGGATCCCAATTCACCTTGCGGTTCTCGCGCTCGGCGAGCCCGGCGCGGAGAAAATCCAGAAACAGCTTCTGCTGGTGCTTGTAGTAGGAGGGGTCGCAGGTCGCGAACTCTCTGGACCAGTCCAGCGACAGCCCGATCAACTGTAGCTGCTTCTTCATCGTGGCGATGTTCTCATAAGTCCACGCCATGGGCGCGACGCCGCGCTCGATCGCGGCGTTCTCCGCCGGCAGGCCGAAGGCGTCCCAGCCCATCGGGTGCAGCACGTTGAATCCCTTGGCGCGCATATAGCGGGCCAGCACGTCGCCGAGCGTGTAGTTGCGGACATGGCCGATATGGATGCGCCCGGACGGATAGGGGAACATCTCGAGGACATAATATTTTGGCCGCGGATCGTCGTTTTTGGAGGCGAAGATCGCCTGTTCGTCCCACTGCCGTTGCCAGCGCGGCTCGGCTTCGCGTGCGTTGTAGCGTTCGGAGGTCATGGAATCTTAAGGACTTTTCGTGGATCAGGGCCGTTCAAAAGGACGGCGGACTAGGCCACAAAAGACCGCGAGGGGTCAACGCCCGGCGCTCCAAAAGGTTGGCTCCAAAACTCAGCTCGCCAGCACTATCCCGTCATCGGTGACCCGCACAATGCCGTGCTCGACCACGGCGTTGCGGCCGCGATGCTTGGCGGCGTAGAGAGCGGCGTCGGCGGCCTCGATCAGGTCGCCCGGACGCTGCCTGTCATTCGGCTTGGTACAGGCGACGCCGACGCTGACGGTGACGGTTTGATAGTGAGAGGTGCAATGAGGCATCGCCAGCTCCTGCACCGCGGCGCGCACCATCTCGCCGATCTCCAGGGCTCGCCTTGAGCCAGTGTTGGGCACCAGCAGACAAAATTCCTCGCCGCCATAGCGGCCGGCAAAGCCCATGAACTCGGCGGCAATTCCGGCTAGGGTTTCCCCGAGCCTGGCAAGGCAGACATCGCCCTCGGGATGGCCATAGCTATCGTTGAACAGCTTGAAATGATCGACGTCGATCATCAGCAGCGACAGCTCGCTGCCATGTTGCTGGGCCTTCATCCATTCGAAGTCGAGCCGGCTCTGGAAGCCGCGCCGGTTGGCGAGGCCGGACAGCATGTCGATCGAGGCGATCACGGTGAGGCGCTCGTTGGTGGCGACCAGTTCGCGCTCGCGCCCGATAAGCTGCGCCGCCATCGCGTTGAACGCGCGCGACAGTGGAACAAATTCCGCAGGCAGGCGGTTGCGCGCCGCGCGGACCGACCAGTCACCTTGACCGAATCGTTTCGCCATCGCCACCATCATCTGGATCGGCCGGATGATCAACGTCTCCGCGGCGGCCAGCGCGCCGAGCAGCACGAACAGGCAGACGAACAGCAGCTGTAGATAGGCAGTGCGAATCTCGCGGTTGATCGCGGCGGTCACATTGTTTTCATCGATGCTCACGACAAGGCGCGATTGGGTGCCGGGAATGCGTACGAAGTGGACGATGCGTTTCAAGCCCTCGGCATCTGCGAGCGAAAGCGACCCGTCCGGCGGGTCCGGGCCAATCACCTTCTCGGCCACGGCGGACAATAGCGGCACGGTGTCGAGCGGACGGCCGATCATGCTGACCTGGTCCGCCGGCGCCGCCAAGACCACGCCTGCGCTATCGACCAGGGCGGCCGAAATGCCGGGGCGGCCGCCGAGATTGCTCATGATCTTCGACATCCAGTCGAGATTGATGCCGGCAACGACGATCGAATCCTCCTCGCGATTGATCGCCGATACCGGATAGGCCGCCATCATGATCGGCCGCTGGCTGGATTTGGCGAACAGAAAGTCGCTGAAAACGAAGCCGCCGGTTTCGCGCGCCTGCTTGAAATAATCCCGGTCGCTGAGATCAAGGCCTACCAGGCGGTTCAAGGTCGAGCATTGAACCAGCCCGTCCTTGCTGACGATCATGATGCTGCGGATCCACGGCAGGTTAAGCGGCAGGCTGGCGCGCAATATCTCGCAGCTACGTCCGACGCCTCCGGAGGCGCGGATATAGGCCGCCGATTTCAGCATCGTTTCGACCGAGGAGATCACCTCGCGCTGGGTATCGGCGCTGTGCTGCGCGAGATCCGCAAATTCCTGAGAGGCAAGCGCGATCTGCTTGCCGCGGGTATCCTCGAGCGAACGGGCCCGTTCCAGCATCAGGGGAGCCACCAGGATCAGCGCCAGCAATGCCAGCCGCGCGCGGATTCCGAGAAGCTGCTTGAGTTTGGCTCTTTTGCGGTTGAAACTGACGCGTGACATTTTTGCCCCCAACCCCGGACACAAGCTAAATGGAAGGGTTCAAAAAGCCTTTCCCGAACTCCCTAAAATTGGAACGACCCGTAAATTCTCGACCG
This sequence comes from Bradyrhizobium sp., assembly GCA_035693465.1. GTDB lineage: Bacteria > Pseudomonadota > Alphaproteobacteria > Rhizobiales > Xanthobacteraceae > Bradyrhizobium. Next base: position 3,107 of record DASSGM010000191.1, read on the forward strand.
GCAGATGACATGGCGCCCGAAAACCCTTTGCCGATAACCGCGCATTTACCAAACGGGCTCTCCGCGGTGGAGCAGGAGATCGCGCGCGCATGCAAGCAGGCGCGGCGAGACCCGGCGTCGGTAACGCTGATCGCCGTGTCGAAAACGTTCGATGCCCATGCGATCACGCCCGTGATCGAGGCGGGGCAGCGGGTGTTCGGCGAAAATCGCGTGCAGGAAGCCAAGGCAAAGTGGCCGGGGTTAATGTCGGCTTACCCCGGCCTGGCGTTGCATTTGATCGGGCCGCTGCAATCGAACAAGGCGAAGGACGCCGTCGCGCTGTTCGACGCCATTCATTCGGTCGACCGTCCGAGCATTTGCGAAGCGTTAGCCAGGGAGATAGCGTCGCAAAAACGGCGGACGCAATTGTTCGTCCAACTCAATACCGGCGAGGAGCCGCAGAAGGCCGGCGTCGCGCCGGCGGAGGCCGACGCCTTCATTGCCAGCTGCCGCGAAAAATATGGCCTGGAAATTTCCGGCTTGATGTGCATTCCGCCGGTCGACGATGCGCCTGCGCCGCATTTCGCGCTCACCGCCAAGATCGCGGCGCGCAACGGGTTGAACCAGCTCTCGATGGGCATGAGTGCCGATTTTGCCGTCGCGATTCAGTTAGGCGCCACCCACGTGCGCGTCGGCTCGGCGATTTTCGGGGCGCGGCCAAAATAAAAGGCTTGTCGTCCCTCACCCAATCACAATCCTGGTTTGCGGCCCCAGTCGCTGCAGCAGCTGCAGCATCGCGCCCTTTGTCATTGAAACGCAGCCCGCGGTCGGGGAAAAATTCTCGCGCGCCAAATGCAAAAATACCGCGCTGCCACGGCCGGCGATTCGTGGCGAGCTGTTGTGATCGATCTCGACGATAAAATCGTAGAGACGATCGTCGCGCTTGAGCCGGTCACCGCCCTCGCCGCGATTCCGCCGCACCGGCTGATTGTAATGGCGGCTCCGAGGATCTTCGCACCAGGCGTCCTCGGGCCGGATGGCGCGAACCGGCAAAAAGGTACGGGGGCGCGGATGGCGGTCGGCGCGCCACCACAACTGGCGAGGCCGGAAGGTACCTCTTGGGGTGCCGCCATCGCCTTCACGCTTGTTGGCCCTGATGCCGCCGCGCCCAAGCGCGACGGGAACGAGTTGCCCGCCCGCGGTCAGCCAGCCCCGGCACGGATCGCCCGCAGAGCGCCGAATCCTGATCGCGGAAAAAGGCCGATCACGCGGACTTGTCTGATAAGTGCTTGAAATAATGTAACTTCCCCTGCGAATCGCAAATCGCTTGTTGCCGTGTCGATGGCTGGTGCTCTAATTCACGTCTGTTTGGCACATTCGCCTGAACGCCCGCGATTTCTGGAGTAGACTGAATTTCGGCTTGTGAATCAGTAACGGTTCCCTACCTCATACGAATCAAGAGCTAACGTACCCTGACTCTACCCAATCAAGACGCGGCTACAGGCGCCTCCGCTTGCCCCCGCCGCCCCAAGAGGATTGTACCCATGGCGAATGCCCGCAAGATCCTGATCGTGGATGACGATACCGATCTGCGCGACACGCTGGTGGAGCAATTGTCGTTGCACGACGAGTTCGAAGCCTCCGCCGTCGATACCGGCGCCAAAGGCGCCAGCGCCGCCAAAGCCAATGCTCCCGACCTGGTGCTGATGGATGTCGGATTGCCGGACACCGACGGCCGCGAAGTCGTGCGCTCCTTGCGCAAGGGCGGTTTCAAGGCGCCAATCATCATGTTGACCGGCCACGATACCGATTCCGACACCATTCTCGGGCTCGAATCCGGCGCCAACGACTATGTGGCGAAGCCGTTTCGATTTGCGGTGCTGCTGGCGCGAATCCGGGCGCAACTCCGGCAGCATGAAGCCAGCGAGGACGCGGTGTTCTCGGTCGGTCCCTATAGTTTCCGGCCGGGCTCCAAAATGCTGACCGGCGCCAACGCCCGGAAAGTGCGGCTGACCGAAAAGGAAACCGCGATCCTGCGGTTCCTGTATCGGGCCGGCCAGCAACCGGTATCGCGCGAAACGCTCCTACAGGAAGTGTGGGGCTATAATTCAGGCGTCACCACGCATACGTTGGAAACGCACATCTATCGGCTGCGTCAGAAGATCGAGAAAGATGCCGCCAATCCCGAGATATTGGTGACGGAAGCCGGTGGCTACAAACTGGTGCCGTGATACGATTCGCGGCAACGATTCGTGATGGTGCCGCAATCGCAACCGGTTCTCTATGTCGATCGAAGATGATGTTGTCCTGCTCGAGCGCGTCCCGACATTGCGCCTGTTGGGGATGACCGCGCTGCGCATGCTCGCGATCGGCTCCGAGCAGCGAAATTTCGCGCAGGGCGATTTGCTGTTCAAGGCCGGCGATGATGCCGACGCCGGATATGTGGTTCAGCGCGGCGCGTTTCGGATCGAGGACGGCGCCGGCGCCGAAATTGTCGCCGGTCCTGGTGCGTTGATCGGCGAACTGGCGCTTGTGGCCGCGATGAAGCGGCCGGCGACCGCGACCGCGCTGGAGAATTCCTCGGTAATTCGCGTCGCTCGCAGCCTGTTTCAACGCGTGCTGGAGAGCGATCCGGCTGCGGCGCGTCGGCTGCGCGATGAATTCGCCCATCGCACCAGCCAGATCGCCAGCGATGTTTTGATCGCGGGTTCGAAATTGAGTATTTGAGGTACGTGTCGTCCCGGATAAGGGAGCCAACGGGTCGCGCGAAGGCGCGCCCGATGACAGGCTCCGCGAGCGCGATCCGAGACCCATACTCCGGGGCTTCTCTTTTGGCGCAGTGGGCGGACGCCTACAACAACAACGAACGCCGGCGGTTATGGGTCCCCGCTTTCGCGGGACGACATGGAGTTACACCTCCAGCGTCACGGTAACCGGCACGTGGTCGGACGGCCGCTCCCAGCCGCGCGCGTCGCGGGTGATCCTGAAATCGCTGACGCACTCTTTAAGGGCGCGCGAGACCCAGATGTGGTCGAGCCGCCGGCCGCGATCCGCCAGCGTCCAGTCGGCGGCCCGATAACTCCACCAGGTGTAGACTTTTTCCGACAGCGGAATGCGCTCGCGGGCGACGTCGATCCATTCGCCGTGCGCCTGGGCTGCCAAAAGCTTTTCGCATTCGATCGGCGTATGCGACACGACTTTCAGCAATTGCTTGTGCGACCACACGTCGTTCTCATATGGCGCCACGTTGAGATCGCCGACCAGGATATGCCGGTCATCGCCGCGCGGGTGCAAGGGCTCGCATGCCTTCATCTCGTCGAGAAATTGCAGCTTGTGCCCGAATTTCGGGTTGAGGGCGGGATCCGGAATATCGCCGCCGGCCGGAACGTAGAAGTTATGCAGCACCAGCGGCTTCGACAGCTGCGCCCTTTCACCGAACGCAACCGAAATGTGGCGCGAATCGATCTTGTCGCAAAAGGTCCGGATGTCGGTGGTCTCGAACGGCAATCTAGAGATCACGGCGACGCCGTGATAGCCCTTCTGCCCGTTCAGCGCGATGTGCTCATAGCCGAGGCGCCGTAAACGCTTCAGCGGAAATGCATCATCGATGCATTTGGTTTCCTGCAGGCATAGAACGTCCGGCTTTGCCGATTTCAGGAATTTGGCGACGAGATCGATGCGCAGGCGCACCGAATTGATGTTCCATGTTGTAACGGAGAGACGCATGGGGGCCAGCAACGAAAAAAACACGTGCGGCTGATGACGCACGTCTCCACTGCGCATGCAAGAAAGATTTTCAGCCTGGCGGTATCGAGTAGTTGGTGAAGTCGATCTTGAACAGGCCGGGATCGACTTTCCTGGAGGAATCCAGATTGTAGACGGCGACCGTGGTGTCATAGCCCTGCGGGTCGGTGACGGTCCACTGCTTGAGCTGGCCGTCCTTGGCGCCGACCATCAGCATCAAACGGCTGGTGCCGATCAATGCCTGCTTCTCCTCGATGGTGACGCTGATGAAGACGTCATCGGCCGTCACGTTCACGACATTGGTGTCTTTCAGGAGATCGATGCGGTCCGACAGCAGAAACCGCAGTGGCGTCTGCGACAAGGGATAGATGTCCTGGGTCGCAAGCTTGCGGTCGCGCACCGCCAGTGACGATCCATCGGCGATAATCGCGATCGGACTCGGGTCATCATATTCGAAACGCACCTTGCCGGGCTTCTGGATGTAGAAATCGCCCTTGGTCTTGCTGCCGTCGGGTCCGACCTGGACGAAGTTTCCGACCAGTGTCTGCAGCGAGGACAGATAGGAACTCACTCTGGCCGCTTGCGCCTTTTGGCTGGCATCGAAGCTTGCAAAAATATTGACAGGGAGATTGCGGCGCGGATCGGGGATTACCGGGTTAGGCGGTGGCGCTGCCGGGGTCGCGCCGGTCGTCATCGGACCTCGCTGCGGCTCCGACGCGCTCATCTGGACGCGATCGCGCGCTTTCGGGGCGGGCTTTGGAATCGGAACGCTCTGCGCCGGAACCATTTCAGGAGCCGGCTGTGCCAAACATGAAGTCGCGACAGATAGCGTCACGACGCCCGCCAGGGAAGCCGCAATCGATAACGCCACTGCCGCGCGTGTGCTTGGCGCGACCTGCCCCACCATTCGCAGTCTCAGATTTCTATTCAACGCGTGCCCTACCCGGCTTGCGGCCATTTTATCGTGCTTTCGACCAAAGGAGATATGGTTTTTTCGTGAAAATATAATGCCAATCCCGGCGCCCCCTTGGGTTGGCTGGATGGCTCTCAAAAGCGACTTTCTTCTTCTTCGATCAGGATCTCTCGTTTGCCGGCGTGATTGGCCTGCCCGACGATGCCCTCGAGTTCCATCCGCTCCATCAGCGACGCGGCGCGGTTATATCCGATCTGCAGCCGGCGCTGAATGTAGCTGGTGGAAGCTTTGCGATCACGCTTGACGATCGCTACCGCCTGCGCGAACAGGTCGCCGCCGCCGTCGCCGCCCATGCCGGTGGAATCGAACACCGCGCCATCTTCATCGGTTGGTTCCTCGGCGGTGACCGCTTCGAGATATTCCGGCGTGCCTTGTGACTTGAGATGGCGCACCACCTTTTCGACCTCTTCATCCGAGACGAAGGGTCCGTGCACGCGGCTGATGCGCCCGCCGCCGGCCATATAGAGCATGTCGCCCTGTCCGAGCAGTTGCTCGGCGCCCATTTCGCCCAAAATGGTGCGGCTGTCGATTTTCGAAGTGACCTGAAACGAGATGCGGGTTGGAAAATTCGCCTTGATGGTGCCGGTGATGACGTCGACCGACGGCCGTTGCGTGGCGAGGATCACATGCAGGCCGGCAGCGCGCGCCATTTGCGCCAGGCGCTGCACAGCGCCTTCGATGTCCTTGCCGGCGACCATCATCAGGTCGGCCATTTCATCGACGATGACGACGATGAAGGGAAGCGGCTCGAGATCGAGCTTCTCTTCCTCGTAGATTGCGTTGCCGGTTTCCTTGTCGAAGCCGGTATGCACCGTTCGCGTCAGCTCTTCGCCCCTGCCCCGTGCTTCCACCAGCCGCGCATTGTAGCCGTCGATATTGCGGACGCCGAGCTTGGACATTTTCTTGTAGCGCTCTTCCATCTCGCGCACCGCCCATTTCAGCGCGACCACGGCCTTCTTCGGATCGGTCACGACCGGCGTCAGCAGGTGCGGAATGCCGTCATAGACCGAGAGCTCGAGCATCTTCGGATCGACCATGATCAGTCGGCATTGATCCGGACGCAACCGATACAGCAGGCTGAGGATCATGGTGTTGATGGCGACCGATTTGCCGGAGCCGGTGGTGCCGGCGATCAACAAATGCGGCATGCGCGCGAGATCGACGATGATGGATTCGCCGCCGATATTCTTTCCGAGACAAAGCGGAAGCTTTGCGACCGATTCGTTGCCGTCCCTGACCGCCAGCAACTCGCGCAGGTAGACCTTTTCACGATGCGGGTTCGGCAATTCGATGCCGATGGCGTTGCGGCCGGGAACGACGGCGACGCGGGCCGACAGCGCGCTCATCGAACGCGCGATGTCGTCGGCCAGCCCAATGACGCGCGACGATTTGATGCCGGGCGCGGGCTCGAGCTCGTACAGCGTCACCACGGGACCGGGATGGGCCTTGACGATTTCGCCGCGGACGCCGAAATCGCCGAGCACGCCTTCCAGCGCGCGTGAATTGGAATCAAGTTCCGACCTGCTCAGCGGCTGGCGGTCCGAAGCCTTCGGCAGGCTCAGCACGGAAATCGGCGGCAAATCGAATTTCTCGGATGCTCGGCGCGACGGCGCGCGGGGTGCAGGTTTCTTGCGCGGGGCGCGGGCGGCCGGAATCTCGTCCTCTTCGTCGTCGCCGTCAAAATCTTCTTCCGCCCGCGAGTCCAGAGACACCCGGCCGCTGAGACTTGGCTCCTGACGCTCGAACGAAAACGGGCGTGGTGGCGGCGCGCTCGCAACCAGAGAGCTATAGGCCAGGGCCAGCATCCGCCACAGCCGCGCCTTGGCGCTCATCAAGGCGTGAAAAGCCCACCCCAGCGAGACCGAGCCGTCGTCATCCTCTTCGGTGAACGGAGCATCGTCATCTTCGACCGCCGCCAGTTCGTCTTCCTGGGGGCGGGAGCCGATGCCGCTTGCAAACAGGAATGTCGCGATGCCAGCGGCGAAAAGCACGATCCCGAGCACCAGGCGATAGACGATGCCGGGCGGACCAAACACCACGGCGGGCGCGCGCACCAGCGCGTCGCCGACGACGCCGCCAAGTCCGGTCGGCAACGGCCAGGCCCCACCATGCGGCCAGCAACTTGCAAACCCCGCCGATATCACGGTGCAGAGGATCCAGCAGCCAATCCGCAGCGCTTCGCGATCGAAGCCGCGATGGGTCAGCATGCGCCAGCCCCACACCGCGACGGGAAGGATCAGCATGATCGAGCCGAGACCGAGAATCTGCATCAAGAGGTCGGCGCCGATCGCGCCGGGATAGCCGACGATGTTGCGGATCGCGCGCGACGTCGCGTGGCTGAGACTCGGATCCTGCACCGACCACGTCATCAGCGCCGCCGCCACCGCGCCGCACAGCCCGATCAGGCCCAGTCCTGTGAGCTCCCGAAGGCGTCGCGCCAAGGCCTCGCGGATCGAGGCCGGCAATTGGCCGACTAGGGGAATGACGCGTTCGATCGCTGGCATGCTCATGTGGCCTTCGCGACTAATCCAGAATTTCGACCAGCCGGTGCAATGCCTCGGCTGTTGTTTCACCGTCCTGCACCAGCGCCAGACGAATGTAGCCGGCGCCGGGATTGCTGCCGTCCGCTTGCTGCCGCGCCAGATAGCTTCCGGGCACCACGCGCACGCCGCCGTCCCTGTAGAGCTTCACCGTCGCCGCTTCGTCGCCGCCGCGGTCCGACACATCGAGCCATACGCAGAAGCCGCCGGCGGGTCGGCGATAGCCGTAGCGATTGCCGAGAATCTGATCGGCGAGATCGAACTTGATGCGATAGAGCCGCCGGTTCTCTTCGACATGCGCCTCGTCGCTGTAGGCCGCGACCGCGACGTGCTGCAGCGGCACCGGCACCTGGGGTGCGGCGACATTGCGCAGCTCGTGAAACATGCCGAGAAATTTCTTGTCGCCGGCCGCAAAGCCGACCCGCATGCCCGGCAGGTTCGAGCGCTTCGACAGCGACTGGAACGCAACGACGTTTCTAAAATCGGGCCCGGCACATTCCAAGGCGCTGCCGGGAGCCGCCTGGGTGTAAATTTCCGAATAGCATTCGTCGCTCAGGATCATGAAACCGAAGCGGTCGGCGAGCCGCTTCAGACGGCCGAAATATTCGCGTGAGGCCACTGCGCCTTGCGGATTGGCCGGCGAGGCGATGTAGATCGCCACTGTTCTCGCCAGCGTGGCGTCATCGAGCGCATCGAGGTCGGGCAGGAATCCATTGGCGCGCGTGGTCGGCAGATAGATCTGTTCGCAGCCCGCGGCGCGCGCACCGGCGCCATAGGCCGGATAAAATGGATTGGGCATCAGGATCGCGGGCCTGCCGCTGCGCTCGCCGACATAGCGCGCGGCAGTGAAGGCCGCGAAAAACAGACCCTCGCGGCTGCCGTTGAGCACAAGAATTTCGGTTTCGGGATCGACCGGCCGCGGCAGGTCAAATCGGGTCGAAAGCCAGTTCGCGGCCGCCCGCCGGAACGGCTCGATGCCCCTGGCGATCGGATAGCGGCCGAATTCGGCGGTGTGCCTGGTCAGCACCGGTCCGACAAAGCCGGGTACCGGATGCTGCGGCTCGCCCAACGACAGTGTTATCAAAGGCTTAGCTGGCTGATACGGGGCCAGCAATTCGGTCAGCCGCGCGAATGGCGAGCGCTCGCTTTCCGGACTGCCGGCGCCCTGCGGCGCACGGGATGGAGCGGTCATTGCCATACTTTACTGCGCCAGCACTCGTGGGGCGGCCGATCGCATTTTCGACCGGCCTTAAAACAGATCAAACCACCATAGATACGGCGAGGTTAAGACGCGATTAACCATCGGCGCCAGCGGCGATTTTGCGCAGTCGCGCGGGGATTTGCCCATAGCCCGGGCAGAGCGAAATCCGGAGTTAACCGCGAGGGCAAGGTTGCCGGATTTCACTGCGCTCCATCCGGTCTATAGGCTAGAGGTCTAAGATTATTTCGGTTTGGGGGCGGCATGCGTGCGCCGGTAATCGTGTTCGTTTTCGGACTCGCCTTTCCCGTTCTCGCCTTTGCGGAAGACCCGCCGAAGGTTTCACACAGTGGGCGCGTCGAAGGACGATTCTGCCCCGCTCCTGCCGTTCAGCACTGTCCAAAATCCTGCGCCAATTGGGCTATTAGTCAGCCCGATTACCAGTTTTCGTACGACGCCTGCCTGGCGATGTGCCGCAAGCAATTTCAATGTTGATGGCGTAGGGCGCATAGCGAAGCAGATTGCGCCGGCTTGCTCGATTGAGTGCCCCAAAAAAAGAAAGGGGCTCCAACTTGCGCTGGAGCCCCTCAACGGTCGGGGCATTGCCGGGTATGTGCCCAAACCGTAGTTCTGGGCGCGATCCCGTGGGATCGCGCCCCGGGGAGAACTCACATGTTGTAAGCGCGCTCGGTGTGCTCGGTGATGTCGAGGCCTTCGCGCTCCACCTCAACGGGGGCGCGCAGCCCGACGATGACGTCCACGACCTTGTAGAGGATCGCCGAACCGACGCCCGACCACACCAGCGTGGTGCAGACGCCCCAGGTTTGCGAGGTCATCTGACCGATGAAATCGTAGTCCGCGATCTTGCCGATGGTGTAATCCATGATGCCGGAGCCGCCGAGCGCCGGGTTCACCAGGATGCCGGTGCCGAGCGCGCCGACGATGCCGCCAATGCAGTGGACGCCGAACACGTCGAGCGCGTCGTCGTAGCCGAGCGCGTTCTTGACCACGGTGCAGAAGAACAGGCAGACCACGCCGACCACCAGACCGAGCACGATAGCGCCCATCGGACCGGCGTAACCGGCCGCGGGCGTGACCGCCACAAGTCCCGCCACCGCGCCCGACAAGGCGCCGAGCACCGATGGGTGGCCCTTGATGATCCACTCCGCGAACATCCACGACATCGCCGCCGCCGCTGTTGCAACAAAAGAGTTGGTCATGGCGAGGGCTGCGCCGCCGGTGGCTTCGAGGTTCGATCCGGCGTTGAAGCCGAACCAGCCGACCCACAGCAGCGAGGCGCCGATCATGGACATGGTCAGCGAATGCGGAGCCATCAGGTCCTTGCCATAACCGGTCCGCTTGCCGACGAGGAGCGCGCCCATCAGACCCGCGATGCCGGAGTTGATGTGCACCACGGTGCCGCCTGCGAAGTCGATCGCGCCCTTCTTGAAGATCCAGCCGGCGTCGGCGTTGACTTCATCGAGTTTGGCCTGCGCCGCGGCCTTCGCCGCCGCGTCACCCGCTGCAGCAAGCGCCTTGGCCGCGTCCGAGATTGCGTCCGGGCCAGCCCAGTACCAGACCATGTGTGCGATCGGGAAATAGATCAGCGTCACCCAGAGCGGGATGAACAGCGCGACCGCCGAGAACTTCATCCGTTCGGCAAAGGCGCCGACGATGAGCGCTGGGGTAATCGCCGCAAACGTCATCTGGAAGCAGACATACACCAGTTCCGAGATGTTGGCATCGACGCTGAAGGTCGCTGCCTTGGAGTCAGGTGTGACACCCATCAGGAAGGCTTTGGAGAAGCCGCCGATGAAATCGGAACCACCGGTGAAGGCGAGGCTGTAGCCATAGAGCGCCCAGATGATGGTGACGATGCAGACGGTGTAGAAAACCTGCATCAGCACCGACAGCATGTTCTTGGAACGGACCAGACCGCCATAGAACAACGCAAGGCCCGGGATCGTCATCAACAGCACCAGCACCGTCGACGTCAGCATCCAGGCATTGTCGCCCTTGTTGACAGTTGGTTCCGCGTAGGCAGCGGTCGCGGCAAACAGGCCGACTGCGAGGGCCGCCAATCCCGCGCCATGGGGACGTTTGAACGTCATTTGGTTTACTCCTGATTGGAAAAGGTTGAGCGCGAAATCAGAGTGCCGCGGCATCTGCCTCTCCGGTGCGGATGCGAACCGCATGGTCGAGGTTGATGACGAAGATCTTGCCGTCGCCGATCTGTCCGGTTTTTGCCGCTGACGTGATGGCGTCGATGGTTTTATCGACCTGGTCCGAGGCGACAGCGACCTCGATCTTGATTTTGGGCAGGAAACTCACGGCATATTCAGCGCCGCGGTAGATTTCCGTATGGCCCTTCTGTCGGCCATATCCCTTGACTTCCGTCACCGTAAGACCGTGAACGCCAATGGCGGTCAGAGCGTCACGGACTTCTTCGAGCTTGAATGGCTTGATGATCGCCATAACAATTTTCATGGGTCCTATCCCCGCTTGGGCCCAGGCCAGACGCGACCGGGCGTTCTCGACTGAGGTTCACCACGCGGAGTTCACTACGCGCGCACAGCCAGCACCCTTAGAATCAAATGCCGTGCCAGATCGGCCGCGTTCCCTAACGGACTATGAACGCGGTCCTTTTCGGGTTTTCCGGGAATGGTCCGGACCTGCGTTATTCGGTCGCGCTCAAAGCCTAATCATGCCTGCCCAAAACAAAGGCATGACAAGGCTCACGACATAATCGTGCTCACAGCGCGGGCAGGAAAACGGTCGTTGGACGGGGATTGCGGCAGGGAATCTGGCGTAAGGGCCTGCCGCGCTGCGAAACGTCACGGCCCTCGGGCTCATGTTCGCGGGACACCCCGCGGCGGCACGAACGCACTCCCGAGCTTGAGCAGCACGTAGGTCACGCCGCCGGACCGCGTCCGGGTGACCGCGACGCCATACGATCGCACGCCAGGCGTCGTTGCCGGATGCGACGGAAGTGGCAGAATTTAGAGCGCGTCGCTGTCGGTCTCGCCGGTCCTGATCCGCAAGGCGTGATCGATCGGCGTCACAAAAATCTTGCCGTCGCCGATCTGGCCGGTGCGGGCGCTCGAGGTGATGACGTCCACCGCCTTGTCGGCAAGATTCGACGGGACGGCGATTTCTATCCTGAGCTTCGGCAGAAAATTCACGACATATTCAGCGCCGCGATAGATCTCGGTGTGGCCCTTCTGGCGGCCGTAGCCTTTGACCTCGGTGATGGTCATGCCGGTGACCCCGATCGCGGTGAGGGCCTGGCGCACCTCGTCAAGTTTGAATGGTTTGATAATGGCAACAACAAGCTTCATGGTCAGGCCTTCTTCCCAGAATTTCCGCGGCGCCGGCTCGCGCACTGATTTACCTTCATGCAAGTCTGGCATCTTTTTGTGCAAATGGCACAAAAAGTTTGCAGCCGCGACCGAAAAACAATTGCCGTGGTGCGGCCCCTGTTCTCTGGCCTCCCCGCCGAGGCAACGGCATGATCGCCAGGATGCAGCCCATTGCCGGCGGTCTTGTGGCTTGGCCGCGCGCTCCAACGCCTAAGGGGATGAAATGTCAAACCGATCCTGGTTTTTTGCATCACAAGGCAAGCAGCAAGGTCCTTACGCCGAGGCACAGCTGCGCGAGTTCATCGCGAATCGCACGGTGACGGCGGAGACGCTGGTCTGGAGCGAGGGCATGGCGGGCTGGCAAAAAGCCGTGGATGTTCCGGGATTGATGTCGACGCCGCCGGGCCCGCCCTCGATTGCGCAAGGAGGTGGCCCGCCGGTGATCGCGGGTGGCTACAGCGGCGGTGCGCTTTCGATCGATTTCGGCATTCTGGAATTCACATGGCGCAGCATCGTTGTCCTGATCGGTCTCCTGTTCGTCATCCCGGCCCCATGGGTCCTGGTGTGGTACCTCAAGTGGATCGTTACCTGCGTGCACGTGCCGGGACGCCCGAACCTCACCTTCACCGGCTCGGCATCGACGGTTGCGGCGTGGTATTTCGGGTTCATCATTCTCATGATCGCCGTTGCGCTCACCGGCGTGCAGTGGCTCAACAATCTGATGTCCATCGTTCAGTTCGTCTTGTACTGGCTTTTGATCAAATGGCTGGTTGCGAACCTCGCGTCTGGCGGGCAGCCGCTCGGGCTCAGTTTCTCAGGCTCGTTCTGGGCCTATCTCGGATGGAACATTCTGGTGGTCCTCGCCATCATCACTATCATCGGATGGGCGTGGGTTGAGGTTGCCCAACTGCGGTGGCTTTGCCGGAATATCCAGGGCACGCGGCGTGAAGTCGTCTTCACCGGCACCGGACTGGAGTTTCTCTGGCGCTCGATCGTAGCTGTGCTCGCCTGCCTCTTCATCATTCCGATCCCATGGATGTATCGCTGGATGATGCGCTGGCTGGCGTCGCAGACTGTTCTGGCCGAGATAAGCACACAGGCGAACGCCTGACCTCACCTGCGTTCGCGCACCGAGCCTTCCTGCGCCACCGAGGCTACCAGCGTGCCGTCGGGCTTGAAAATAAGCCCACGGGTCAATCCGCGTCCGCCTTGCGCGCTCGGGGAGTCCTGGACGTAAAGCAACCATTCGTCGGCCCGGAACGGGCGGTGAAACCACATCGCGTGATCGAGGCTCGCCGGCATCATCCGCTTGTCGAACAGGGTGCGGCCGTAGCGTGCCATGACGGCGTCGAGCAGCGAGAAATCCGACGCATAGGCCAGCGCGCACATATGCAGCGCCGGATCGTCAGGCAGTCTCGCAGCGGTACGGATCCAGACATGGATGCGGCCCTCCTCGATCCTCTCGCCGAAATAGCGGCCGAGCTCGACCGGGCGAAGCTCGATCGGACGGTCGGATTCGTAATAGCGCCGGATGAAATCCGGCATCTCGCGGAACATCGGCTGCTTTGCAATTTCCTCAGCGGTGAGTTTCTCCGGCGGCGGCACATCGGGCATTTTATCCTGATGATCGAACGTGCCCTGCTCCTCGACATGAAACGACACCATCATCGAGAAAATCGCGTGGCCGTGCTGAATAGCGGCGACCCGGCGCGTCGAATAGCTCTTGCCGTCGCGCAGCCGCTCGACCTCGTAGATGATCGGAATCTGCGGATCGCCGGGCAGGATGAAATAGCAATGCAGCGAGTGCGGCAGGCGGCCCTCCACGGTGCGGCAGGCCGCCACCATCGCTTGTCCGATCACCTGCCCGCCGAACACCCGCTGCCAGCTGGTCTTCGGGCTATTGCCGCGAAACAGGTTCACCTCGAGCGGCTCGAGATCGAGAATCGAAATCAGGTCAATCAGGCCTTTGGACATGGAAGCGCTTTCAATTACTGATCATTCCGGGGCGGGGGCCAACGGGTCGGCGCTTTCGCGCCGCCCGATGACAGGCTCCGCCTCGAACCCGGAATCTCGAGATTTTCGGGTTCACGCGAAGGCGCGTGCCCCGAAATGACGCAGGGAAGAAGACAGCCTTGTTTCGCGGCCCTGTTTCGCCCAGCTATAGTCAGGTAGCAAGTGCAGTCTATGACCTCTGTCAGTTAAGGGTTCGGCATGCCGGCACAGCGTAGCATTGTCATTGGCGGCGGCTCATTTGCCGGACTGGGACTGGCGCTGGCGCTGCGTCAGGGCCTTGGCCCCGATGTTCCCATCATCGTCGCCGATCCGGCGCTGGCGCGGCGGCCAAGCCGCGATCCGCGCGCGACCGCCATCGTCGCCGCCTGCCGCCGCCTGTTCGAGGCGCTCGGGGTGTGGGATCAGGTGACGGCGCAGGCGCAGCCCATTCTCGACATGGTTGTCACCGATTCCAGACTGCAGGACGCGACCCGTCCGGTGTTCCTGACTTTCGCCGGAGATGTCGAACCCGGCGAACCGTTCGCGCATATGATCGAGAATCGCTATCTGATCGATGCGCTGGTCAAGCGCACGGAGACCGAGGGCGTCGATCTCAGAGCCACATCGGTCACCACATTCGATTCTCGCAGCGATGGCGTCGATGTGACGCTGGCCGACGGCAGCGTGGTCGAGGCGGGCCTTTTGGTTGCGGCCGACGGCGCGCGCTCGAAATTGCGCGAGCATGCCGATATTGTCACCTATGGCTGGGATTACGATCAATCCGGCATCGTGGTCACGGTCGGCCACGAGCGCGATCATGGCGGCCGCGCCGAAGAGCATTTTCTGCCCGCGGGTCCATTCGCGATCCTGCCGCTGACGGGGAAACGCTCGTCGCTGGTATGGACCGAGAAGCGTGACGAGACCGCGCGCATCGTCGCGCTCGGCGAGGATGAATTTCATCGCGAGCTCGAGCAGCGCTTCGGGCTGCATCTCGGCGAGATCAAGGCGCTGGACAGACCGCGCGCCTTCCCACTTGGCTATTTTGTCGCGCGCTCGTTCATCGGTGAACGGCTGGCGTTGGTCGGCGATGCCGCGCATGTGATGCACCCGATCGCGGGACAGGGTCTCAACATGGGGCTGAAGGATGTCGCAGCGCTTGCCGAGGTGATTGTCGATGCCGCAAGGCTCGGCATGGACCTCGGCCAGGCCGACGTGCTCGAACGCTATCAGCGCTGGCGGCGGTTCGACACCATGGCGATGGGGCTTGCCACCAATTCGCTCAATTTCCTGTTTTCCAACGAATCGACGCTGCTGCGGGTCGTGCGCGATATCGGGCTGGGGCTGGTCGACCGCGCCCCGCCGCTGAAAAGCATGTTCATCCGCCAGGCCGCGGGACTTGCAGGCGAGGTGCCGCGGCTATTGAAGGGCGAGGCGTTGTAGCGGTCCGCGTTGTCCCCGCGCCGTAGCAATCATCAATGAATGTCGTCCCCGCGTTCGCAGGGACGACGGCTCAAACCATTTCGCCCCTCCTCACTCGATCTTCCTTGCCTCTTCCGGCAGCATGATCGGGATGCCGTCGCGGATCGGATAGGCGAGTTTTGCGGAGCGCGAGATCAGTTCCTGCCTGGCCGCGTCAAACTCCAGCGGACCCTTGGTCACCGGACAGACCAGAATTTCCAAAAGCTTTGGATCGACGGTGCCTTCAGGGCGTTCGGGTGAGGATGTCATCGGCTTGGTCTCCGGCTTCTCGTTCGACGCTGTAGCATATCCGATCGCGACATGTATCCGGGCAGCCGTTATCGCGAGCCCATCCGCAGCAGTTCGTCGAGCACCGCCCGCTGTCTCGCCCCGGGCAACGGCTTGTCCGACAGGGCAAAGCCGACAAACGCCCAATAGAGAATTTGCGCGCGGGCGCGCGCCACGCCTGGCGAAAGACCGGCTGCCCGGAGCATGCGTTCGACGTAGCCGAGGCGGCGCCGGTCGATGGCCTGCACGGCGCTTCGCGCCCCCGGGTCGACCGTTGCCCAGGTGCGCACCGCGTTCTCCAGCGAAAGCTTGCCGCCGAACGCCTGGCGCAGCAGCAGCGGCAGCCGGTCGCGGTTATCCGGGGCGGCTTCCAGATTGGCGATGATCTGCTCGGCGGCCACCTCTCGCCAGCGCCTGAGGATCGCGGCGTGGAACGCGCCGATGTCGGCGAAATGCCAGTAAAAGCTGCCCCGCGATACCCCCAGCGCGTTCGCCAGCGGCTCGGCTTTCAGCGCGGTGAAACCGCGCTCGGCCAGCGTCTTGAGGCCCTGATCGAGCCAGTCTTTTGCGGAAAGTTGATCGGTCATGCTTAATCCTGCGACAACGCACCATACACCACTGTATTGACAGCCGCCAGCGCTCGTCCTAGAACCATACAGTCATGTATGGAGTCCTCCGATGCGCGACCTCCTGCTGCAATGTTCCGGGCTGGCCGCGATTGCGGCAGCACTAGCTCACGGCGTGCTCGGCGAAACCAAAGTATTCGCGCGCGCCACCATCGAGCCGCCGCGTCTGCGCAAGCTGATTCGCCTGGTCTGGCAGGCCGGCACCGTGGCCTGGATCGGCGGCGGCGTGCTCTTGATCGCCGCACCCTTGATGGCCTCGGAGCCGGCACGGCACTGGATTATTGTAACGCTGGCATGCGTGTTTGGCTTTGCCGCGCTGGCTAACGCCTGGGCGATGCGCGGCCGTCATTTCGGGTGGGTGGCGCTCAGCGCGGTGGTCGCGCTCGCGGTCGCCGGATATTAGCGGGGTGATCGAGAACCTCTCTCTACGCCGCGGACAGAACTCTCTGATTTCTCCCCACAACTTAGAATGTCTCTAGTTTAGAAGGAGTCTTTTTGCTCATCCGGCAGCCAGCCGCTAGCTGACAGCATCCATCCTAAAAAGCGGAAGCGAGCAATGCGAGCGCGGATACAGCCTGGACGACGTCATAGCATTCTGCTCTGTGCGGCCGGATGTCTTTTTTGGGCGAGCAGCGCCGCGCGTGCGGAGGATGCAAGCTCCTGGCGCGATATCGAGACAAAATACATCTTTGGATTTACCACCGGTTCCGGCATTGGTCTTGAGGGTGAGAAGGAATTCACCGTCGACAGTATTGGCCGGTTCGGCAAGCGCGACGGCCACTACGCGGCAACCGAGACAAAATACGAATTCGAATTTACCCCGACCCAGTTCATCCAGATCGAATTCGGCGCGCTCGGAGCGACCCACAATATCAGCGGCGTGACCGATCTCGATGACCGGCGCCAGGTCGCCTTGAGCGGAGTGTTTGCGGAATTCCGCTATCTTGCGATCGAGCGCACCTCGAGCAACCCGCTGGCGGTCACGCTGGCATTCGAACCGACGGTGCGGCGGATTGACGAGACCGGCGGCGAGCGCGTGCACAATTATGAATTCGAAACCATCCTCAACGCCGATCTCGAGCTTCTGAAGAACCGCCTGTTTGCGGGGTTCAATTTGCTCTACGAGCCCGAGATCACCCAGACCTTGGCGGGTGATACCGAACGCGAAGCCAAGTTCGGCGGTTCGGCTGCGCTGTCGCTTCGGGTCGCGTCGAGTGTCGTCATCGGCGGCGAGGTCTGGTATCTCAGGCATTATGACGCCGCCAATCTAACGGCTTTCACCGGCGATGCCGTCCTGCTGGGGCCCACGCTCTATGTCCAGTTCACCCCGAAGATGTTCATGACCGCGGCTTGGAACACTCAGGTCTGGGGGCGAGAGGTCGGCAACCCCGTATCGCTCAACCTGGCAGAGTTCCAACGCAATCGTGCCAGACTTAAATTCGCCGTCGAATTTTGATCTTCTCTAATCCGGCAACGCTGATAGAGGGTGTATTATGATTATCATCATGAGAAAACTGATCCTGGCCGCGCTTTGCGCGATCGCGGTGCTGCCGCTCTCTCCATCTCGGGCGCAACAGGCGACGGAGCTTCAATTGACCTATTCCAAGGGCCAGTTCCAGCCGGGCGAATTGCGCGCGCCGGCTGACAAGCCGATCCTGGTTCGCCTCAAGAACCTCGACGCCAAGGCCATGGAATTTGAAAGCAAATCGTTGCGGGTCGAAAAGGTGGTCGCCGCCAACAGCGAAGGCGTCATCAATGTGCGGGCCCTGAAACCCGGACGCTATGAATTTTACGACGACTTCAACGAAAAGGCGCGCGGCGCCTTGGTCGTGCAGTAGGCGGAAGGGTCCGTGCTAGCCGCGCTCATCATCGTGTTTCGCGAGGTCTTCGAGGCCGGATTGATCGTGGGCATCGTGCTCGCGGTGACCGGCTCGGTTCGGCATCGCAATCGCTGGATCGGCGGCGGCGTGCTGGCGGGGGCGCTTGCGGCCTGCGTCGTCGCCGCGTTTGCCGGCGCACTGTCCCGGCTATTTGCAGGCATGGGGCAAGAGTTGTTCAACGCGGCGATCCTGGCCGTCGCCGTGACCATGCTGACGTGGCACAACGTGTGGATGGCGCGGCACGGCAAGGAAATGGCCGGCGAAATGCGCGCGGTCGGACAGGCCGTCGCGGACGGAACCAAACCGCTGTTGGCATTGGCTGTGGTGGTCGGTGTGGCGGTCTTGCGCGAAGGCAGCGAGGTCGCGCTGTTCCTGTATGGCGTCGCCGCGTCCGACGGTGGGTCGGCCTTGAGCCTCGCACTTGGTGGATTCATTGGACTGGCGCTTGGAGCGGCCGTTTGCTTCTTGACCTATTTTGGCCTGATGCGCATCCCGCCGCGGGCGTTGTTCGCGACCACGACCGTCCTGATCACATTGCTTGCGGCCGGCATGGCCGCGCAGGCGGTGGCATTCCTCGAACGTGCCAATTGGCTTACGCGACTCGATACTGTGGTTTGGGACAGCGGCTGGCTGCTTTCGGAAAAGAGCATCACCGGCCGGACAATGCACACATTGATCGGCTACACCGATCAGCCGACGGAAATGCAGCTTTTGATCTATCTGGCGGTGCTTGTCGTGACGGTCATGCTGATGCGGCTGACGGCACCCGGACAAGGTGCCCGTGCCGCCGCAACCGGCTGACGATCCGGAACACCGCGCTAATTCCAATATGGCTTCAGCTTCTCGAATTCGCGAAAGGCATGCTCGGCCGCGGAAAGTAAAGGCTTGAACCGGGCTTCCTCGTGCCCTGTCAACAAGCCGGCGGCGAATATGCGTCGAGACGGCCTGGCCGATCGTGCAGCCGAGGCCTTGGCGAGCCGGGTCGTGAGCTTCTCATGCACGATGACGTCGTTCAAATCGCCAAAGCAATCCTGCATGTCCTTGAGCGCCGAAAGGAATGACTCTCGACGTTTTTCCTTCTTTTTTCCAGGAAACACCGTCCCATAGAACTCCGCAGCGTAGCGTAGTTTTTTGGCCTGGATCCGAAGCTTGTGCCGCGCCTGCGCATCGAGTTTTGCCAGCATGCGGCCCCGTTTGCGAATCTTTTTCCAGCGTCGCGTCAGTTGGGCGCGGGCCAGCGTCTTGATCGGCTGCTCGCAACGCCGGCGCGAGAGTTCGTTTTGTGGCTCGCGCCAGCCGCCGACGTCGAGCCATGCGGCGAGGTCCAGCGTCAGGTCGCGAAATCGCCTCGAGCACACCGCCGTCAATGCGCGCGCCACGGCGGCGTCACGCCGGTCCGCCAGATCCTGCGACAGGCTTCGCATTCCGGTCAAGCGAGAGTGGCTCTTTTCGAGCGGTGCCACGACTCTATTCAGGAAAACGTCGAATTCGCGCGCGGGACCAAGTTCGCTTGTGAGCCATTTCAATTCCCGCTTGATGTCGCGCACTTCCGCTTCCGCAACAATATCCGAGAATAACGATATCGCCGCGCGCAGGCGACGCAACCCGACGCGCATCTGATGAATGCCCTCGGGGTCTCCGGCGAGGATTGCCGGTTTGTTAGCGACAATCTGCTTGAGACAAGTAAATCCGATCGATTGGAATGCGGCGCTTGCCGGCAGGTCCGGCGCAATATCAACGGCCTCGCCTTTTGCGACTGCGGCGTTCTCGCCGGCAAGAAGTTCGTAACCGCGTTGCGACTTGCTTTTGACCGCAAGTTCACCAGACGTAGCGCGCGCGATTGATCGCGCGAACTCGAACAGACGTGCTCTGGTGCCTCGCTTCAACTCGAGCTCTGCTTCACACAGCGGTAGCGTACCGTTGCCGGCGTCGATTTCGCCGCGATCGATCGTCAAGGCGATATCGCAGTCCTTGCGGGTAAGCGGATAGCGGGTGCGCTGCACGCGAGTTTCGAACACTGGGCGCAGTCGCTTGCGCAGTTTCTTGATCCCCAGTGGTTCGAGTGCCGACGTGTCCGCCCGATTCAGGTCCGGCCGACTGTCGTCGACCGCCGCTTCCCATTCGCCGCGTTCGAACGGGCCTCCGTCATCCGACTTGATGGTCTGAATATACCGATTGCCGGTGCGCCGGACGCGCAACGTCAAACCGCTATCCTTGAGTTTCAGACGTTTGGTGTCGAAGTAGACCGAGACCTGGTTTTCGCTTCGCTTCGACCTGCCTGCCCGGCGGAGCAGGGGCATGCGCCCAAGCCGCGCGAAATTTGCGGATGGCAGCTGCAGCTTGATTTCGATTTCCTTCGGAGGCGACACAAGTTGCTCCGAAATGCCAGATCTCGATTAGGAAATTGATCCGATGAAACCCGATTCCTGCTTTTCCGGATCATGCGCCAGAACCTTCCAATCCGGCAAGAACAGCGAAGGTTCCGGGCGCTGCTGCGTCAAATCTTCGATGGCCGGTTTGGTATTTATTGCAGGGGCGGGTCGCCGCTGGTGCGCTTCTTGGCGAGATCCATCTCGGTGACCGCGATCAGGATTTCAGCGCGGGTTTTCAGGTCGGGTGCCTCAAGCATTGCCTGTTTCTCCGGCGGTCCGTAAGGCGACATCATCGCCAGCGCATTGACCAGGGCCTCATTGGGGGCGCTTTCGACGCCCTCCCAGTCAACCTTGAGATTATTGGCTTTGAGGAAATCCGTCAGGACCGTGAGCAGCGCCTCGCGGTCGACGGCCTCCTCGCCTTTGCGGGCGGTGAAATCGTCAAGGTAGGGAAAAAAATCCACCTTGCATTGCCGATATGCGGTCTGCACGGCAATTTCCTCGATCACCTTGAAGCGCGCGATGCCGGTGAGTTCGAGGATGTAGCGGCCGTCGCCGGCCTCGGCGAGCTGGGTGATGCGTCCGACGCAGCCGACGCGAAACAGCTTCGGGTTTTCCTCGTTGCGGGAGTGGGAAACGTCCGGCTGGATCATGCCGATCAGCCGATGGCCGTCGCGCAGCGCATCGTCCACCATCGCGAGATAGCGCGGCTCGAAGATATTGAGCGGCATCTGGCCGCGCGGCAGCAGTAGCGCGCCGGGCAGAGGAAATACCGGTATCACCTCGGGAAGGTCACCGGGCCCGCGATATTCGGCATTGATCGGCATCTGCGGCCCCGGTGCTAACCTTTAAAGCCTTGGTTTGGCGTATTCTAATCGCAAAACCGGTACCCATTTTTGCGAATACATCCTACGAGAACAGAATCGTCGATAGCCGCTTGCGTCCATCCGTGGTGGCCTGATCGGCCGGCCCCCAGGCGTCGAAGAACTGCACGAGTTGCTTTCGCGCGGCATCGTCATTCCATTTGCGGTCGCGCTTGACGATCTCGAGCAGCTGATCGGTGGCCTCAGCGCGCTTGCCTGAGGCATTAAGCGCGATCGCGAGATCGAATCGCCCCTGATGATCGAGCGGGTTTGCTGCGACTTTTTGTTCCAGCTCGCTCACCGGACCCAGCGCCTTGGCCTGTTCGGCAAGATCGATCGCCGCCTGCACGGCCTTGACGGCCGGGTCACTGCGCTTCGATTCCGGCACCATGGCCAGCGTCTGCTTGGCCTGCTCGATGGCGCGGGTTGCGACGTAGCATTTGGCAAGTCCCGCCAGCGCCGCGATATTGATTGGGTCCGCCGCCAGCACCTCGGCATAAATTTGCGCGGCGGTGGCAGGATCGCCTTCCGCGAGAACCGTTTCGGCCTCTTTGAGAATTTCGGCGACATTCGGCTCCCCCGCACGGGGCATGGCCTTGGTCACCTTATCGATGAAAGCGTTGACCTGGCTCTCCGGCACCGCGCCCATGAAACCGTCGGCGGGCTGGCCGTTGGCGAACGCGATCACGGCCGGGATCGACTGGATGCCCATCTGGCCCGGAATAGCCGGATGCTCGTCGATGTTCATCTTGACCAGCTTGACCTTGCCCTTTGCGGCGCGGACCGCCTTCTCGAGAATCGGCGTGAGTTGGCGGCACGGGCCGCACCAGGGCGCCCAGAAGTCGATCAGCACCGGCTGCCGTTTTGACTCCTCAATGACGTCCTTCACGAACGTCTGGGTGGTCGTCTCCTTGATCAGATCGGGTGCGGCCTCTGGTGCTGCTCCGCTGCCCTGCTCTACTATGGTCACGGGAATCCTCGCCTGTGTGTGAAGGATCGGGTATATTTTAGCATGTCCCAGCCCTAATTGGCGCTTGATGGCCCGATTTGCAATCGGTGGAACCCTTCCGCCTGGTTTTGGGCCGATTTGCGGGCCGATCGCGGATTATGGCCGGTCGACTAGGCCTGTTCACGGGTACGGCGTGGCCTGTTGCATTCATGGGCCGCATTTGGCATAGCTCTGCCCGGCGTCGGCGAATGATCGTCGCCAATCTCTCGGATGCGGGTGTAGCTCAGTGGTAGAGCACGACCTTGCCAAGGTCGGGGTCGAGGGTTCGAGCCCCTTCGCCCGCTCCAGATTTTCTCGAAAAGCCAAAGTTTGACGAAGGCTCGCTATGTCCGCGGGCCATTCGTTTTTCCGAAAGATGAGCTCCCGTGGTTAGGGCAGCAGCCGCGCTTTCACGTCGCGGATCGAGATGCGACGATGTCGTCAACTCCAGGCGCTAGAATTCGCTGCAGCTGGATGCGTAATGTGCAATACCGCATCGCAGCGTCCGCAAAAAATTACATCGAATAAAACCGGTCGAAAGAAATTTTTTCTCAATTTGTTTTTGCTCTCCGAGACTCGCGCGACACGCTTCTCTCCCTCAGCGGATGTGATAACCTTTTGGGGTCTGATCCACCTGGGGCAGGCCAAAGTTCGTCTCTCGAAACGTTCAAAATAAACAACACGCGCAGCCGCCAGGCTGCAGAGGGAGTGACGCGATGAAATCGACATTCAATCGATCTGTTCTTGCGCTTGCGGCAATCTTCGTTGTCGCCGGGGCCGGTCAGGCCAGCGCGCAGGATAAGCCGCTCAAGAAGTACGAGTCCGGCACCAAGGAATTCTGGACCCATCCGCCGGATGATTGGTTCCTCGGCGACGAGACCGAAGCCCAAAAGGGCCTCGCGCCGCCGTCCGGTCCGCCGACCGGCGCATCGGAGGCCGAACTCGCCGCGATGATGAAGAAGATCAAGCTGCCGGCGGGCTTCCAGATCGAAGTCTACGCGCCGGGCGTGCTGCAAGCGCGGCAGATGGCCTGGGGCGACAACGGCACGCTGTTCGTCGGCTCGTTCGACCTCGGCAACGTCTATGCCATCATCGACAAGGGCGGCAAGAAAGAGGTCAAGACCGTCCTCAAGAAACTCAACATGCCAACCGGGCTGGCGTTCAAGGACGGCGCGCTGTACGTCATCGCCATCGACAAGCTGATCAAATATGACAACGCCGAAGCCAATCTCGACAAGCTCGGCGACGGCAAGGTGGTCTATGACGACATGCCGTCCTATGTGGCGCACGGCTGGAAATACCTCGCTCCCGACAAGGACGGCTGGTTCTACGTGCCGTTCGGACCTCCCTTCAATATCGGCATTCCGCCGACCAGCGTGTCGCAGATCCGTCGCGTCGATCCAAAGACCGGCAATGCCGAAATCTGGGCGCTCGGCGTCCGCAACAGCGTCGGCGGCGATGTCGATCCGCGCACCGGAAAGTACTGGTTCACCGAGAACGCGCGCGACTGGATGAGCGACGACATGCCGAGTGACAAGCTCAACATGATTACGAAGATCGGCGAGCACTTTGGCTACCCCTATTGCCACCAGGGCGACACCCCCGATCCGAAGTTCGCGATGGGTCACCAATGTTCGGAATTCACCCCGCCGGTGCTCAATCTCGGCGCCCATGTCGCGCCGCTCGGCATGAAATTCTATACCGGCGACCAATTCCCCGCCGAGTACAAGAACAATATCTTCATCGCCGAACACGGGTCCTGGAATCGGCACAAATATCAGGGCGCCCGGATCAAGCGCGTGATCGTCGATCCCGATGGCAAGAATGCCAAGCAGGAAATCTTCGCTTCGGGCTGGCTTGAGGGCGACCAGGGTTATCTTGGACGTCCGGCTGACATCGTTCTCGCCAAGGATGGTTCGATGCTCGTCGCCGACGACTGGGCCGGCGCGATCTACCGCATCAGCTACAAGAAGTAAGGACGGAGCATTTAGAGGCTGCGGCTGCCCGGGAACGGGTAGCCGCAGCTTCGCGTTTTGAAGGCCGTAGTGCAGCGTTCAGCACCGAGAACCATCATTCCGGACCGCGCGTGAAGCGCGCGGATCGGGAATCTGGAGATTACAGGCGAGATTCCGGTTTCGCGCTGAAACGCGCCCGGGATGACACGCTGGGAATGGGAATGCCGATGATTCGACGTCGATATGTATGCGATACTCTGTACGGCCTTGCGCTGGGACTATCTGTCTTCGCGAGCACTACGGCCCACGCCGCCGACATCGCCGCCGGCAAGGAAAAAGCCGAGCTCTGCGTCGCTTGTCACGGCGAGGAGGGCATTTCGCAAACCGAGAACATTCCCTCGCTTGCCGGCCAGACGGACCAGTTCATTCAGTGGCAGCTGGTTTTTTTCCGCAGCGGCACGCGCAAGAACGAGCAGATGCAACCGATCGTCGAACAGCTCAACAACGACGATATTCGCAATCTCGGCGCCTACTTCGCCTTGCTCGCGCCACCCAAGGCATCAAAGCCCGACGACAATGCCGATCTGTCGCGGAAAGGCGCAGAGGCCGCGGCGGGCCGGCGCTGTGCATCATGCCATACCGATAGCTATGCAGGAACGAAGGCGGTCGCCCGCGTCGCCGGCCAGCGCGAGGATTACCTGCTCAAGGCGCTGCACGATTACAAGTCGGGCGCGCGGTCCGGTGGCGGCATGGCGGCGATGGCGGAGGTCGCCTATCCCCTGAGCGAAGAGGAAATCACCGCGCTCGCGCATTATCTCGCGCATCTGTGAGATTTCAACTACGTCCCTCATCCTGAGGAGCGCGCTCTTGCGCGCGTCTCGAAGGATGAGAGATACACGGCCTCATGGTTCGAGACGGCGCAAGCGCCTCCTCACCATGAGGGTCATCCCCTTTGCTGCTCATAGGCCTTGAGATGCGTATAGGCGGTGCGCAGCTTCGGCACCGGCACCTTTGCGGCATCGGCGCGCGCGATCATGTCACCGACGATGTGATCGGCCTCGACCGGTGCGCCCGCTTTGATGTCGCGGTACATCGACGCGGTCAGCGGCGACCCCTCGGTCGTCAGCATTCCGGTGAGGCGCGTCAGAAGCGCCTCGCGCGGCGCATAATCCGCCGCCTTTGCCACGGCGCTGCATTCGTCACGAACACCAAGCATGAAATCGCGTCCGCCGGGCGCCGCCAGGATATGACCCACTGGCGCGCGCATCAGCGACGTCGAGCCGGCAATCGTCGCCAGCAGCACCCACTTCTCCCACATGTCCTGCATGATGGTTTCGCTCGCCTGCGAACCGATATTGCCGGGGGCAAAGGTCTCGGCGACGGCGCGCACGCGGTTCGATAGGGTGCCATCGCGCTCGCCGAAGGTCAGCGATTGAAACACCGGCGTGAGCTGCACGACATGGCGGTGCTCGTCAAGCGTCACCGCGATGCCGCACAGGCCACCGAGGACGCGGTCCTTGCCGAATTTTTCGTCGAGGACGTCGAGATGGCGCATGCCGTTAAGCAGCGGGATGATCGCCGTCTGCGGTCCGACAGCTGGTGCAAAAGACCTGATCGCATCATCGAGGTCGAATGCCTTGCAACTCAACAGGACCACGTCGAATTTCTCGTTGAGCTTATCCGCTTGCACGGCAGGCGGATCTTTCAGGGTCACATCCCCGTTCGGACTTTTGATCACGAGGCCATCACGGGCCAGTTCCGCCGCGCGCCTCGGGCGCACCAGAAACGTCACGTCGCGGCCGGCCTGCAGCAGCCTGCCTCCGAAATAGCCGCCGATGGCGCCGGCGCCGACCACGAGAATGCGCATCTCTAAACTCCCCTGTATTTCACCGTCATGCCCGGCCTTGTGCCGGGCATCCACGTCCTTTTACGACCTAGATACAAAATGAAGACGTGGATGGCCGGGTCAAGCCCGGCCATGACGAATGAGCGAGGGCCTACCATTTTTCCCCGAACGGGCGGATTTCAAGCTCGAACGTCCAGGCGCTGCGCGGCTGCTGGTAAAGCTGCCAGTAAGTGGCCGCGACCGACGCCGGCGGCATCAGCAAATCAGGATTATTCAGCGCTTCCTTGCCCCACATCTGCTCGCGGCGCTCGCGCACCCATGCGGTGTCGACGCCGGAATCGATGATCAGATGCGCGACATGAATGTTCTTCGGTCCAAGCTCGCGCGCGATCGCTTGCGCTACCGCGCGCAGTCCGAATTTCGCGCTGGCGAAGGCCGCGTAACCGCTGCCGCCGCGCAACGAGGCGGTGGCGCCGGTGAAAAAGATGTTGCCCTTGCCGCGCGCCAGCATTAGCCGCGCCGCTTCGCGTCCGGCAAGAAAGCCGGAATAGCAGGCCATTTCCCACACCTTGCGGAACACCCGCTCGGTAGTCTCTAGAATCGGAAAATTGACATTGGCGCCGATGTTGAAGATGCAGACTTCCAGCGGTGCGTGCTTGTCGGCATCATTGAGGAAGGCCGCGATCTCGTCCTCCTTTCGCGCGTCCAGCGCGCGCGCCATGATCGATCCGCCAGCGCTCTCGATTTCCTTCACCAGCGGCTCGAGCTTGGCGCCATTGCGCCGCCCCGCGAACACGGTGAAGCCCTCGGCTGCGAATTTCTTTGCGATCTCGGCGCCGATATAGTCGCCGGCGCCGATCACCGCGGCTGTCGCGTTGCGTTTTTCCATTCTAGGCTCTCCACTAATCTCATCCTGAGGAGCGGCATCGTCGCGGCTCGAAGGATGAAATCACACCTTGGTTCGAGATGCCGCGCAAGATGCGCGGCTCCTCACCATGAGGTTAACAGGATGGTCACTTCCCCGAAACCAGCTCCTCGACCTCGCGCAGCTGCTCCTTGCCAAAAAACATTTCCTTGCCGACGAAGAAGGTCGGCGAGCCGAACGCGCCGCGCTCGATCGCGGATTGCGTGTTTTCGATCAGCTTTGCCTTGACGTCGGCATCCTGCGCGCGCGCAAACAGTTTTGCGGCGTCGAGGCCGGAGCCCGCAAGAGCCTTGAGCGCCACTTCGGGGTCGTCCATCTTTTTCGGCTCAACCCACATGTGATGGAATGCGGCGTCGACGTATTTCTCGAATACGCCCTCGAACTTCGCGGCGACCGCAGCGCGCATCAAATTGAGGGTATTGACCGGAAAGAACGGATTCGGCGTGTAAGGTCTTACCCCGAAGCGCCTGAGAAAACGCTCGGTCTCGATCACCTGGAACTCCGGCTTGTTTTTTATGCCGGCAAGCGATTCGGCGGGGGATTTGTTGTTGGTGGCCTTGAAGATGCCGCCGAGCAAAATCGGGACATATTCGAATTTCACGCCGGTCCGGGTTTCGATTGCCGGGATTGCTTCGTGGCTGAGAAACGCGTTGGGGCTGCCGAAATCGAACAGGAATTGCGGGGCGGGTCGGCTCACGGCGGTCTCCCTGACGGTGACGGTTCTTATATGATCGCTATCATTTCAACCAGCCTAGCCACCCCGGTCCGCGGGATCAACCGGCGACGCTCCGGCGCGAATCCGCAGGTTCGAACGCCGCGGCGGCGAGCCGGCGCGCGTGATCGCGCACGTCGGCCGGCCAGGACGCTGTCCACGCCTCAAATCGCGCCGCATCGCCTGCGAACAGCGCGCGCGCCACTTCCTCGTAATGCGGCTTGTTTTCAGCCATCGCCGCGATGAAGCGATAGGCTGCTTCCTGCGCATGCCTGACCCGGTCCCTGTCCTTGTTGGCGCGCCTTGCCTCGTCGACCAGTCGGCGCAGTGCCACCGAGGCACCACCCGATTGCTGCGCCAGCCATTCCCAGTGACGCGGCAACAGCGTGACCTCGCGCGCGACCACGCCCAATTTCGGGCGGCCCGGGCCACGCGGCGCGGGGACTGCGCCTTCCGGGGTGAAAGCCGCGTCCGCCGTTTCAGGCAAACGCGCCAGCACGTCGTCGAGGGTGCCGCGAAAATCGAGATCGATCGGTCCGCCGGTCGCGCCATCGAAGACCAGAACCGACGCGTCCTTGCGCCGGTCGAGCGTCTGCTTCGCCGCGCGCGCGACATCGCGAAGGTTGCCGGCCGCAATGCACCGGTCACCCTCGAAGGCGACGGAAGCAATATCGGACGCCGGGTCCATGAAACACTCCTGAGTTTCTGCAGCTTATAATACCCGGGTAAATTCAACCCGTCAATAACATCCGGGTAATATCTCCTTTTTCGGACATCTCGACTTTCCAGCGCGCGGCTGGCACCACCGGGTGGCGTAACAGTGCCAGAAGCGGCTTTGGGGGATCGCGATGCTCACCGTCCATCATCTCAATAACTCCCGCTCGCAGCGCGTGCTGTGGCTATTGGAAGAACTAGGCGTCCCCTACGAGATCGTCCGCTACCAGCGCCAGCCCGACATGCGTGCGCCGGCGGATTTGCGCGCCATCCATCCGCTCGGAAAATCGCCTGTCATCACCGACCAGGGCAACACCATCGCGGAATCAGGCGCGATCGCCGAATACATCCTCGACACCTATGGCGAGGGGCGCCTGATCCCGCCGCCCCAAACGCCAGAGCGGCTGCGCTACACCTATTGGCTGCACTACGCGGAAGGATCCGCGATGCCGCCGCTGCTATTGAAGCTGTTATTCACGCTGATGCCGAAGCGCGCGCCGGCGCTGCTGCGGCCGCTGGTGCGCAAGGTCTCCAACCAGGCGTTGACCACCTTGGTCAATCCGCAGCTCAAGCAGCACATGGCGTTCTGGGAGAGCGAATTGGGAAAAAGCCAATGGTTCGCCGGCAATCAATTCACTGCCGCCGACATCCAGATGAGCTTCCCGCTGGAAGCGGCTGCCGCGCGCGGCGGGTTGGAGCAGGGCCACCCGAGAGCGATGGCGTTTCTGGAACGCATTCACGCCCGCCCGGCCTACAACCGCGCGCTGGAGAAGGGCGGACCGTATACGGTGGGAAGGTAGCGGACGTAATTTTTCCTCGTCATTGCACCGCTGCGATCACTTCCATGACCAGCCGGGCGAGACCGCGGATGTCCCCGGTCGGATCGACGGAATTGCCGAGCCGGACGATCACCAGACGCTGCGACGGCAATATCACGACGCGCTGGCCCAGATCGCCGGAGGCAAAATACGAATCACGCGGCATGCCGAGCTGGACGCGCGCCTTTGCACGTTCGTGTTCGCTGCGATTGGTCCAGAAGCCGGCGCCATAATCGGTATCGAGCGTGGCGGCGGCTGAAAAATCGACCCAGTCCTCGTGCAACACGCGCCGGCCGCCGATTATGCCATCGTTCAGATAGAGCAATCCGAATCGCGCCCAATCGCGGGCGCTCGCCAGCATCGATGATGATCCCTGCAGCGTGCCGGTGGCATCGAACTGCAGCGTCACGTGGCGCATCCCCAGCGGATTGAACAGCTCGCGCCAGGCGAATGCCAGCGTCTGCTCCGGACCGCCGGTGATGTCGCGGATGATCCGCGCCAGTAACTGGGTGGTCGGGCTGGAGTATGCCCAGCGCGTCCCCGGGGGAGCGATCATTGCGGCCTTGACCGCGAATCCGGCCATGTCGTCGTGCAGGTAGACCATCTGGCTCGAGACATCGAATCCGCTGTTGGTTTCATCGAGCGCAAGACCCGTGGTCATGCGCAAGAGATGCTCGACCTCGATCTCGCGGCGCGGGTCGGCGGCGCCGTGCCATTCCGGAATGGGCGCCGGCAATGACGGGGAGATGCGGCCCTGCTGGGTCAGGAGCCCGATCAGGGCGTTGACCACCGATTTGGTCATCGAGAATCCGAGCAACGGCGTATCGACGCCGATGCCATCGGCATAGCGTTCGGCAATCACGGCGCCGTCATGCACGACGACCACTGCCCAGGTTCTGCGAAACGGCGGCGCCGCCGGCTCTTCGAAGGCGTGATCGAGCGCGGCCTTGAGCTTGGGATCGGATGGTTCGACGATGGCGGCGCCGGCAATCTCCGGCAGCAGTGGGGGGCTTTTCGGCGTCTTCAGCGCGTCGATGTCGCTCTTGAGCAGATAGGGCTCGTTCGGTCCGTGCATGAGCACGCAGCCGAACCCGTCATGAAACGCGGCGCGGCTGCCGAACAAGCCTGCCACCGAAACATCGACGGTCTTGCCGGTTCGATCGAGATGATATCCGAGCCCCCAACGCAAGCGGCGAATGGCGGCACGATCGGTGGTTTCCGCGAATACCGTTTGCGGATCGAACCCGGAGACAAAGATGTTCGCGCACGCGGTTGCAGCCACAAATCCGGTCGCCACCCGAATCGCGCGATCGGGGCGGAAGATGGCGGCCGCCGCGACCGATGTGGCCAGCACGAACGCGCCGACAGCTGCGCCAGCCAACAATCTCCGCGAAATCACGCCTCTCTCCTTGCGTCCGAATCGGCAGCAAGCTTCTAGGGCATGATCCGGAAAAGTGGAAACCGGCTTTCCGAAAGGATCATGCTCGAACAAAAGACAGCGCTAGAGTCTGGTTCGAGTTGAACCAGACTCTAGCGTGACTTCTGGGCCTCGCCCGCGGAAAGCAGCGCTTTCACGCTGACACCGGGCGGCGGCATGTCGTCGTCGGGCACAAAGAGATCCAACGCCAGGGGCACGGACGGATCGACGCGGTAGTGCTCAAAGTCACGCACGCCGCTTTCGTAAAGCACCTTGTCGTCGATGCAGAACCGCCCGCTGAACGCGCGCGACGGCTTTGTGAAAATAACGTAGGCGGCATCGCCCATGATTTCCGGCGTGCGGCTGGCGCGCATCATGGCCTCGCCGCCAAGCAGATTGCCGACCGCGGCGGTGGCAATGGCGGTGCGCGGCCACAGCGCGTTGACCGCGATCCCCGCGGCCTTCAGTTCGGCCGAAAGGCCGAGCACGCACATGCTCATGCCGAACTTCGCAATCGTGTAGGCGGTGGAGCGCTCGAACCACTTTGCCTGCATGTCGAGCGGGGGTGACAGCATCAGAATGTGCGGATTTTCCGCCTTCTTCAGATGCGGGATGCAGTATTTCGACACCATGAAGGTGCCGCGGGTGTTGATGCCCATCATCAGGTCGAACCGCTTCATGTCGGTCGCCTGCGAATTAGTCAGGCTGATGGCGCTGGCATTATTGACGCAGATATCGATGCCACCGAATTCGGCGACGGTCTTGTCAATCGCCGCGATCACCTGCGCCTCGTCGCGGATATCGCACAGGATCGGCAGCGCCTTGCCACCGGCGGCGCGCACCTCGTCGGCGGCGGTGTAGATGGTGCCCTTGAGCTTCGGATGCGGCTCGGCGGTTTTCGCGGCCAGTGCAACATTGGCGCCGTCGCGCGCGGCGCGCAGCGCGATCGCTAGCCCGATGCCGCGGCTGCCGCCGGACACAAATAGCGTCTTGTCCTTGAGTGATGTCATCGCTCCCTCCCTTGCGGCGTCTGCCGCCGATTGCTTCCGTACTATTGCCCGGCCGCCTCGGCGCCACGGGTGCGCGGATCGGGGGCGCCGCGCAATCCCGTCGCTGTCACGGCGATCGAATTGGCCGAGGTCTGCCCCATTGGTTCCATGACGCGATGGCCTTTGGCCCTCAGCGCGGCCAGCGTGTCGTCGGCAAAACCGTGCTCGATCCGCACTTCATCCGGCAGCCATTGATGGTGCAGCCGCGGCGCCGCCACGGCGGCCGCGACGTCCATGCCGTAGTCGATCACATCGACGATCACCTGCAGCACGGTGGAGATGATGCGGCTGCCGCCCGGCGATCCCGTCACCAGCACCGGCTTGCCGTCTTTCAGCACGATGGTAGGCGACATCGAGGACAGCGGCCGCTTGCCTGGGCCGGGCAGGTTGGCCTCGAAGCCGACAAGGCCAAAGGCATTGGAGGCGCCCGGCGCCGCGGTGAAATCGTCGAGTTCGTTGTTGAGCAAAACGCCGGTGCCTTCGGCGACCAGGCCGACGCCATAGCTGAAATTCAACGTATAGGTGTTGCTGACCGCATTGCCCCGGCTGTCGACCACCGAAAAATGCGTGGTGTTGCTGCCTTCGCGCGGAGGCGTCGCCGACAGCGCATCGGTCCACGGCGTGGCATGGTCGGGATCGATGCTGGCGCGCTGCCGGGCAGCGTAATCCTTCGAGATCAGGGTTGCGACCGGCGCGTTGACGAAGGCGGGATCGCCGAGATAACGGGCGCGGTCGGCATAGCCGCGCTTCATCGCCTCGATCATGGCATGCAGCGAGGGCGCAGAGCCCTGCTTCATCTCGCGCATCGGAAAACCTTCGAGGATATTCAACGTCTCCAGCAGCACGACGCCGCCGGACGACGGCTGCGGCATCGCGAGGATGTCATATCCGCGATAGCTGCCGCGCACCGGCGCGCGGATCATAGCCTGATAGGACCTCAGATCCTCCGTTGTCATAATGCCGCCGGCGTCCCGGATTGCGGCGGCCAGTTTCTCCGCGACCGGTCCCTGGTAAAATCCGCGCGGCCCCTGCGATGCGATTGCCGAGAGGGTGGTCGCCAGGTCGGCCTGAACAAGCGTGTCGCCTTCGCGCAACGATGTGCCGTCGGCGCGGGAAAAGATTTTCGCCGACGCCGGCCAGCGCGCCAGCCGCCGATACCAGTCCGGCAGAGTATCGGCATTGTCATCGGTGACAACAATGCCGTCACGCGCGAGCTCGATCGCCGGCTTCAGCAGATCCGCAAGGGTGAACTTGCCCGAGCCGCATTTCTCCAGCGCCAGCGTCAGTCCCGCGACCGTGCCGGGCACGCCGATACCAAGCGCCGAATCGCGCGACTTCGCGCTGTCGGGCTTGCCGTCGCTGCCAAGGAAAATATCGCGTGTCATAGCGGCCGGGGCGGTTTCGCGATAGTCGATGGCGACGTCGGTGCGGCGGTCCGCCGAATGAATGATCATGAAGCCGCCGCCGCCGATGTTTCCCGCGCGCGGATAGGTCACGGCCAGGGCGAAGCCGGTGGCGACAGCGGCATCAACCGCGTTGCCGCCCCGCCGCAACACATCGGCACCTAGTCGTGCGGCAATTTTCTCCTGAGCCACGACCATGCCGTGTTCGGCGACCACGGCATGAATAGCGTCGCTGGCCGGAGGCGTGTAAAAGCCGCGGCGCTGCTCTTGCGCGGCGGCCGGCAAGCAACAGGCGACAACCAGCAGGATGGTCGCCAATAACCAGCGCCGCTCTGTAAGAAAGATCATCCAAATTCAGCCGCGGGCTCGTGGAAATACGCAAGGGTTGTCGCCGCCATGAATGCTATATGGGTTTTGCTGCAACAGGCAAAACGCCTCCTCGTGATTGTGATTTGGCAGGACATTTCGAGCATGGCGGTCATCACTTCGGATACACCCATTGCTGATATGCAGCAGACTTATCCTCCGCGCTCAGCCGTTATCAGCTGGATTTTCTTCGATTGGGCGGCGCAGCCTTATTTCACGCTGATCACCACCTTCGTGTTCGCGCCCTATTTCGCCACCCATGTGGCGTCCGATCCCGCGAGCGGACAGGCGCTGTGGGGTTTTGCGACCGCAGCTGCGGGATTGGTGATCGCGGCGATGTCGCCGGTGCTGGGGGCGATTGCGGATGCGAGCGGCCGCCGCAAGCCGTGGATCGCGGCGTTCGGCGCGCTGCTGGTGACCGGCTCTTGCCTGATGTGGTTCGGCAAGCCCGGCGATGTCAGCGTGATTCCACCGCTGCTGCTGGCCTATGGGATAGCGACCGTTGGCGTCGAATTCGCCACCGTCTTCAATAATGCGATGATGCCGACGCTGGTGCCGCCGGACCGGATCGGGCGACTGTCCGGTACCGGCTGGGCCACCGGCTATGTCGGCGGAATTCTGAGTCTCGTCCTGGTGCTTGGCTTTCTCGCCGCCAGCCCCCAGACCGGGCGCACGCTGTTCGGAATCATGCCGCTGTTCGGCCTCGATCCCGTCACCCATCAGGGCGACCGCATCACCGGGCCACTGACTGGGCTCTGGTTCATCGTCTTCGTGCTGCCGATGTTCCTGCTGACGCCGGACTATCCGGCAAAACGCGGGGTGAGCGAAGCGCTGCGCGAGGGGTTGGCGGACCTGCGGCAAACGCTTTCCGAATTGCCGAAGCGGAAATCGCTTGCCGCGTTTCTGCTCGCCAACATGATCTACACCGATGGCCTGGTGTCGCTGTTCGCGTTCGGCGGCATCTACGCCGCCGGCACCTTCAACTGGAGCACAATTCAGATCGGGAGCTTCGGTATCATCCTGGCCATCGCCGGCACGTTCGGCGCCTGGCTCGGCGGCAAGCTCGACGACCGACTCGGACCGAAACGCGTGATTGCCGGCAGCATGATGATCCTGCTGTCGTCGATCGTTGCGATCCTGCTCGTGGACAAGGATTCGATTCTGTTCGTCAAGGTCGCAGCGCCAATGCCGGGCGCTGCGCTGTTTTCCGGTGCGGCGGAGCGCGCTTATCTTTTGCTCGGATGCCTGATCGGCGCCGCCGGCGGCCCGCTGCAGGCGGCGTCACGGACGCTTCTGATACGGCTGGCGCCGCCAGACCGCATCGCCCAGTTTTTCGGACTGTTCGCGCTGACCGGCAAGGTCACCTCCTTTGTCGGGCCGCTGCTGATCGGCGCGATCACCGCAATCACCGCAAGCCAGAAGGCGGGCATGGCGGTGCTGGTGGTGTTCTTCGTGGTGGGACTGGCGCTACTGGCGCGGGTGCGGGACTGATCAACCGTCATTCCGGGGCATCGCGAAGCGATGAACCCGGAATCTGGAGATGATACGGCGCGAGATTCCGGGTTCACGTTTGCGCGCGCCGGAATGACGACTCGGTCAATGCCTGAAATGCCTGACGCCGGTGAACACCATGGCGACGCCGTGATCGTCGGCGGCCTTGATGACTTCGTCGTCGCGCACCGAACCGCCGGGCTGGATCACCGCGGTGGCGCCGGCTTCGATCGCGACCAACAGTCCGTCGGCGAACGGAAAGAACGCGTCCGAGGCCACCACCGAACCCCTGGTCATCGACGCGGCAAGCTTCAATTCATCGGCAGCATCCTGCGCCTTGCGCGCGGCGATGCGCGCCGAATCGACCCGGCTCATCTGCCCGGCGCCGATGCCGACGGTCGCGACATCCTTGGCATAAACGATGGTGTTGGATTTGACATGCTTGGCGACGCGGAACGCGAATTTGAGATCGCGCAGTTCGGCTTCATCAGGCGCGCGCTTTGTGACCGTTTTCAGCGTCATGTCATCGATCACGGCGTTGTCGCGGCTCTGGACCAATAAGCCGCCGGCAACGGTTTTGGCGGTCAGGCCCGCCATGCGCGGGTCGGGCAGCCCGCCCGCCAGCAATAGCCGCAGGTTTCTTCGCGCCGCGACGATGGCGATGGCTTCCTCGGTCGCGTCCGGCGCGATAATCACTTCGGTGAAGATCTCGGTGATGGCGCGGGCGGCGTCGGCATCCAGCGTGCGGTTGAGCGCGACGATGCCGCCATAGGCCGAGGTCGAATCGCAGGCCAGCGCCCTGCGATACGCGTCGACGAGGTCGGCGCCCTCGGCGACGCCGCAAGGGTTGGCGTGCTTGACGATGACGCAGGCCGCGGTGCGCGCCGCGTCGAATTCGGCGATGCATTCATAGGCAGCATCGGTATCGTTGATGTTGTTGTAGGACAGTTCCCGGCCCTGCACTTGCCGCGCCGTGGCGACGCCCGGGCGTGGGTCGGGCATCCGATAGAATGCGGCCGTCTGGTGCGGGTTCTCGCCGTAGCGCAGCGCCTGAATCAGCCGTCCGCCAAAAGCGCGATAATCCGGTGCGTCGGTCTCGAGCTGAGCGGAAAACCAGTTGGAGATCGCGGCGTCATAGGCGGCAGTGCGGGCATAGGCTTTGGCGGCAAGCCGGCGGCGCAGCCGCAGCGTGGTCGCGCCCTTGTTGGCGGTGAGTTCCTCGAGCACGGCCTGATAATCCTGCGGTTCGACGACGACGGCGACGTCATCGTGGTTTTTTGCTGCGGCGCGGATCATCGCGGGGCCGCCGATATCGATATTCTCGATGCACTCCTCGAAACCGGCGCCCTTATCGACGGTCGCCTCGAACGGATAGAGATTGACCACCAAAAGGTCGATCGGCTCGATGCCGTGGCTCTTCATCGCCTGCCTATGCTCGGCATTGTCCCGGATGGCGAGCAAACCGCCATGCACCTTGGGATGCAGCGTCTTGACCCTCCCGTCCATCATTTCAGGAAAGCCCGTCAGCTCCGAAACGTCGGTGACTTGCAATCCCGCGGCTGCAATTTCCCTGGCGGTGCCGCCGGTGGAGACGAGATCGATGCCGTAGCCGGCGAGTGCACGCGCAAATTCGATCAGGCCGGACTTGTCGGAGACGGACAACAGGGCGCGGGTCACGCGGCGCGGATGGTCGGTCATGGTTTGGTCCTAAATGGCAAGGACCGCCGCGTAGCATGGTTTTATCAGCCACGAAACTGGCGCTGGCGTGGAAATCTCCTTCCGCAGGGGAACGCGACTCGCTACAGCGGCAATTCCGGCTCGCGGCGCGCATTGCGTTTGGCCGCGGTCGCCGAGGGCGAAGTCGTCGAGCGCACAAAGCTCCAGCGAATCGAGGGAGCGTGCCGCGCATCCTGCCGAATCACGATCTGGGCGGTCCGGCGTGGGCCGTCATTTCCGGCCAGGAAGACGCTGTCTTCCAGTTCGACCTTGTCGTCGAGCGCCTCGAAGGTCCAGACATCGCGGTTCGGCAGCACCAGCATCACCCCGCGCGCGTCGCTGAGCCGGCTCGCCTTCACCGACGGGTGCAGATGAAACCGTAGCGCATAGTCGGTCTCGGTTCCCTTGATCCGGGCGCCCGGAGCCGGCGATACGGTGTCCTCGCCGTCGAGCCTGGAACCGTCGTGCGCGACCATCAGCAGCCGGCGATGCATTACCCCGAAGCGCGAAAGGTAGCCGTCGTGCGATGTGGTCAGCAGCACGCCATTGGCGACCACTTCACGATAGCTTTCCACATTGGCCGGGCCGCTGACCACTGGCGCACCCTGCAGAAACCGCTTCATCGCCGAGAGCTCGACGAACTGGCATGACGAGGTATCGTGATAGGTCAGCGTTGAATGCGCCGCGGTGCCGCGCGCAAAGCTGCGCCAGTTGTCGCGGCCGGTGGTGGGCATGCCGCAATTGATGACGATCCGGCTTGGTCCGGACGACAATTCAAACGAGAGACAGCCGGCATGGGCGTAGCGACTGACGTTCGCCGGCGGCGGCGGCCCGGTATCCATGATCACGGTCATCGCGCCGGCATCGAGCCGCTGGAAGCCGGTATGCGGCATGTTCGCCATCGGCGCGCCGTGGGTATCGTCATAGGCGAGCAGGGTCGCCAGCAAATCGGATGGCGCGCTGCTCATGCCGTTGAACATCGCGAAGCTGCCATCGCCGTGACGGAAGAAGCGCAGCATTGGCATCATGCGGTCGATCGCGTTCAACAGCGCCGGCGGCGGGGCGATGTTGCGCGCGGCAAAGGTTTGCCGCAGCGGCAACAGGTCGATCAATAACTCGATCAGCGCGCCGGGATTGCGCGAGATGTGCCCGCCATCGGGCAATATCTGCCGCTGCAGTTCGTCGGAGAGTTTGCGCGTCGCGGTGCGGATGTGGCGTGACTGGTTGGCGAGGCAGAGCGAGGCGTAGCAAAGCGCGATCAAGACCTGCAGCCGCGGCACGCCGTCGGGAATATCCAGCATGGTGTAGCGCAAATAGCGGATTTCACGGGTCAGTCCGCGCAAATAGCGCCGGTAGAATTTGCCGTCGGTATCGCCGAGCACCAAGGGAGCCTGCGACAGCAGCGAGATCACGCGGCGCGCCAGCACATCGGCGCGGCGGCCGACCGCCCGCCGCTTCTGCGTCGGATTTGAGATCCAGTCGTCGACCAGCGAGCGGGCGTTGGCGCGGGTCAGCGCGGTATCGGCGGCGCGCAGATGCCGCAGCCAGCCGAAGCCGAGCAGCGCCACCTCCCAATCTTCCGATGGCGGCTCGAGATCGAAGATCGAGCGCCCGTGGCAGGTCACGATCTTGCCGGCGAACACGAAGCGGCCGGCATAGATTTCGGCCGCACGGGTGGCGTCCGCGGTGCGCAGATCGTGCGGGGCGATGATCAGCCGATCGGTGCGGCCTGGCCACAGCCGCGACAGCGCCACCGAGCCGCCGCTTGCGCGCGCGATCAGGTTCCGCGCGAAGCGGCCCATGATCAGCGTCGAGATGCGTCTGCGTTGAGCGACCGACACGCCCTACCTTGGCTGGGAGAATTTTCTGCGAATCCTTTTTAATCCGGAAACGCGGCCAAGACACCATCTTGAAAACGGGCGAATCAGCGCCGCCAGGACGAAAACCTAATGCAATATCAGGATTTAACCAGCCGCGCCGCGTAAAAGCCGTCGAGCCCGCTCAAGCGGGGGTCGGGATGCGGCAGGTGGCAGGGCAGCGTCCTCAGGTCGCCTTCGGCGGTCAGGACCTCGGCGAGGCCTGCGACCTCGCCGGGGCCGATCGGCGCGCGGCGCACCGCCGGTTCGGCGGCCAGGAGGGCAGCGATGGCGTGCTCGCCCTCCTCCGGTTCCAGCGAACAGGTACAAAAGACCAGCGTCCCACCCGGCCGGACCAGCTCGATCGCCTTTTGCAGCAAGCGTTTCTGCAGCGCCGTGAATGCGGCGATATCCGCTTCCTGACGCAGCCAGGCAACATCTGGGTGGCGGCGGATGGTGCCGGTCGAGGTGCAGGGGGCGTCAACCAATATGCCGTCGAAGCCGCCTTTGCTGTTTCCGCCCTGCCACTCGGTGGCATCGGTCACCACGGTGTCCACCTTCAGCGCCAGCCGCGCGAGATTGTCGCGCAACCGCGCCATGCGATGGGCCGAGCGGTCCACCGCGGTGACGCGCGCGCCGGCCTGCGCAAGTTGTGCGGTCTTGCCCCCGGGCGCGGCGCAGAGATCGACGATCCTCTTGCCGGCGACGTCGCCGAACAAGCGCGCCGGCAGCGCGGCGGCGGCGTCCTGCACCCACCATTTACCGTCGGAAAAGCCCGGCAGCATGGTCACCGGGCCCTGCAGCAGCGTGCGCACCGACCCGGTAGGGAGCGTTTCACCGTGCAGGCGGCTCGCCCATTGCGGGGCATCGGACTTCACGGTGATATCGAGCGACGGTTCGTGGCCGATCGCGTTGGCAATATCCCGTGCAACGCTCTCGCCGTAGTGGGCGATCCAGCGCCTCAAGAGCCACTCGGGAATATCGAGCGTCTGCGACCGCACCTCCTCGATCAGCGGTTTTCCCTCGCGGGCGCAACGGCGCAGCACCGCATTGACGAGCCCGGCATATTTCGCAGCCCGCCGATCCGACTGAACCAGCCGGACCGACAAATCGACCGCGGCGTGATCGGGGACATCCATCCAGAGAATCTGCGCGGCGCCGATCAAGAGCGCGCTCTGCGCGCGCGGCGCATCAGTGGGGATACCGCGATCGAGCAGCCGCGACAGCACGTGACCCAGCGTGCCGAGCCGCCGCAGGATCGTGGCCACCAGCCGGCGCATCAAGGCGCGATCGCGATCGGGGAGCGCCTTTAGTCCGGGATGCGCGCCGGCGCCCTCGAGTTGCTCGTCCAGCGTCCGGTGCTTGTGCAGCACGCCGTCGAGGATGTCGGCTGCGATCCGCCGCGCCGTGAGCCCGGGCACCTCGGATGGCAGCGCGAATCTTTGAGGAGGCATGGAGCAGAAACATCTCGCAAGATCGGACAGCGACTGGCGTTTGACGCTCATGCCATCGAAAGGAAAAACGTCTGTGCCATGCGATTATGCCAAATGTAAGAATCGCGCTGGCGATTTCGTGGTCGCCGTACCATCTGTACGTCGAAGCCCTGAATTGCGCGGGCCAGTCCCGCGGCCGGAATTTGCAATGACTGACGATCCTTCACCGCCCGCCATGGCCGTATCTTCGCCGGAGCGCAAGCAGCTCACGCCGGCGGCAAAGCGCGCGTTGGCCGAGGCCGAAGCGCGCAGGAAAGCCGCGGAGGCAAACGCCAGGCCTGTGGCAATGGAGTTTCAGGGCCCGAAGGGACCGGAACCGACCCGCTATGGCGACTGGGAGAACAAAGGCATCGCGTCGGATTTTTGAGCGCAAACAAAAAGCCGCGCATCGGCGCGGCTCTGTGCGTTTCGGAATCTGAACAAGTGGATTAGCGCACCACCACCGTGGTGCCAACGGAGACGCGTCCGAACAGGTCGCTGATATCCGAATTCAACATGCGGATGCAGCCATACGAGACGAAACCGCCGATCGAACCCGGCGAATTGGTACCGTGGATCGCGTATTCTCCACCCGCCAGCGTCATCGCGGCGACGCCCATCGGATTGCGCGGCGACCCGCCGGGAATGACAGCCGGCATGAAAGGCTTGTCACGCCTCACTTCACTTGGCGGCGACCAGGCCGGGTTGCGATACTTGCCGTCGATCTGGGTGGTGCCGGCC
Source organism: Bradyrhizobium sp. (assembly GCA_035693465.1). Taxonomy (GTDB): domain Bacteria; phylum Pseudomonadota; class Alphaproteobacteria; order Rhizobiales; family Xanthobacteraceae; genus Bradyrhizobium. The sequence goes on from DASSGM010000191.1 coordinate 43,848, forward strand.
CATTGCTTGCCGGCCCTGCCGACGCCAACCGGGTAGCGCACGGCGTGGTTCTGATCGACCACAAGGTAGAGCCGGCGCTCATTGGTCTTGATCACGATGGTTCCAGGCGAATAGTCGCCCCGGAAACCGACCACATCCGGCCGCGCCTCGGCCTGTGTCGCACCAAAAAATATGCCGACCCCGATGGTGGCCGCCAGCGCCACCGCGATCCTCATGGACATCACTCTCTCCGTTTTCGCTCCCGTTACCCCCGCCGGGGTCGTCAAATTTCTCGCAAAAACCCTCGAAACGCCGGTTTGCCACGCATTTTTAGCCGCTCGCGCTAACCGACAGGTTTCCGCGAGCCGCGTGACCACTCCGGCTGAGGCGATAGAATGAAAATGTTGGAAACAAAGTAAATGTCCTGAAAACAACACTCGCCAAAAAAACGTATCGCCGCGGCAGTGTGCCGCTGACGATTACGTGAGTGGTTAGGGGGAAGGGCGGGTGAGT
>DASSGM010000192.1:0-6484 GCA_035693465.1 Bradyrhizobium sp.
CGAAATAAACAAAGCACACGAGCGTAGTCACCACAGGTTCACCGGATTTGTCCCGGCATTCCCCGCGCAATGGTTTTACGGCTTACTTCGCGCTCTCCCCGGTGACCACGCTTGTTTGACACCGTCGCCTCGCGGAAAATCCGCCAGACTTGACGCCTGCATTGGGGGCCCAGAACGACACGACTTGGCCGTACGCCAGCAGGCCGCGTTCGTCTCGCGCGCTGCCAACGTCCACCGCATCCCGCCCCGCGTTCGTGACGTGCGCACGCCCCTCTGTGGGACAGGACGGCGCGAATCAGTGAACTGATTTGGGTCCGTTGGCAAGCGGAATTTCGGAATTTCAGAAGCCGTCCGGGGCCCTGTTGGAGAGGAAGTGCTCTTCCGCTTTTTGGTGAACCGGCTATCCCTACCCCAGCCCTTAGGAGGGGTGGAGCGCAGCGATACCCATCAGGTCGTCGCGTCACCATGCTGGTCTCGCCTGATTGCAGCCGGCAACATTTACTGCGATTTTCGCGACCGGCCCACGAGAAGGAACACCAAATGCCCTACGCCGTCACAAGCGACAATGTCCGGCTCTATTTCGAGGAAGCAGGCCAGGGAACGCCGATCATCTTCCTGCACGAATTCGCGGCCGACTACACCAACTGGGAACCGCAGATGCGTTACTTCTCGCGCGGACACCGCTGCATTGCCTATTCCGCGCGCGGCTATACGCCCTCGGATGTGCCGCCGTCGGCCGACGTCTACACCTATAAACACTTCTTTAACGATGCGCTCGCAGTGCTCGACCATTTGAAGATTGCACGAGCGCATTTCGTCGGCCTGTCGATGGGATCTTATTCGTCGCTGCAGATCGGGCTCAACGCGCCGGAGCGCGCATTGTCGCTGACGCTGGCGGCTGTCGGCTCGGGCTCAAGCCTGGAAAATCTCGACGACTTCCACAAACAGTGCCGAGACAATGCCGAGCAATATGAGACAATGGGTGCAGCCGAAGTGGCGAAAGCGACGCGCGAGGCGCCGAGCCGGATTCCGTTTTTGTTGAAGGACCCGCGTGGACACGCGGATTTCTACGACGCGCTGGCCCGCCACGACGCCAAGGGGTCAGCCAATACCATGCGCGGCTTTCAGGGCGGCAGGCCCTCGATCTACACCCTGACCGAGAAAATCCGAAAGGTCGCGACGCCCGCCTTGATCATCTGCGGCGACGAGGACGACAATTGCATCGAGCCCAGCATGTTCTTGAAGAAGCACCTGCCGGCGTCCGGGCTTTCGATCTTTCCGAAATCAGGCCACGTGCTCAATCTCGAGGAGCCCGCGCTGTTCAACGAGACGGTCGAGCGCTTCATCGCGCTGGCCGAAGCCGGCCGCTGGCCCCCGCGCGACCCAAGGTCGATGGCGGGTTAACGCAAGCGTCATTCCGGGGCGAGGCGAAGCCGCGACCCCGGAACGACGGTCAACTCTACTTCGCCTTCCCGGCGCGGCTGAGCAAAAACACGCCCTGCTCGCCGAACATGTTCCAGACCCACCACGGCAAATTCAGTGGCACCGGCCGGCCGTAGAGATCGAGGGCTACCGCGCGCTCCATCTTGACGTTGATCTCGTCGCACAGCTGCACGAAATCCTTGATGGTGCAGAAATGAATGTTCGGCGTGTCGTACCAGGTTGCCGGCAGATTTTCGGTGCGCGGCATGTGGCCGCCGACCAGCAGCTGCAGCCGCATCTTCCAGAAGCCGAAATTCGGGAACGACACGATGGCCCGCCGCCCGATCCGCAGCAGATTTTCCAGCACCACACGCGGCCGCCGCGTCGCCTGCAGGGTCTGCGACAGGATCACATAGTCGAAGGCGTCGTCGGGATAATTGACGAGGTCGGTGTCGGCGTCGCCTTGCACCACCGCGAGACCCTTGGCGACGCAGCGGTTGACACCCTCGCGCGACAGTTCGATGCCGCGCCCGTCGATGCCCCGTGTCTCCAGCAGTTGCAGCAAATCGCCGTCGCCGCAGCCGACGTCGAGCACCTTCGAGCCGCGCTCGACCATCTCTGCCACCAGGAGATGATCGCCGCGATAATGCCCGGTGTCACGCGGCCCGATGCCGGCCAGCGGCAGAACCTGTTGCTGCATGGTCAATCCGGCTTCCTGGTCAGGCCGCGCGCCGTGCCGGCGGATTGCAGGAAGGCGCGCGAGATATCAAAAAACTCGGGCACGTCGAGCAGGAATGCATCGTGGCCACGGTCGGTCTCGATCTCGGCGAACGACACCCGCGCGCTCGAGGCGTTGAGCGCATGCACAAGCGCGCGCGACTCGGATGTCGGAAACAGCCAATCGCTGGTGAACGACACCACGCAGAACCGGGTCTGGATGCCGCGAAAGGCCTGCGCCAGCACGCCGTCATGATCGGCAGCGATGTCGAAATAATCCATCGCCCGCGTCAGATAGAGATAGCTGTTGGCGTCGAACCGCTCGACGAAGGAAGAGCCTTGATAGCGCAGATAGCTTTCGACCTGGAAATCGGCGTCGAACGAGAAGGTCGGCAGCTCGCGGTCCTGCATCCGCCGGCCAAACTTGCGGTGCAGGGCGGCGTCCGACAGGTAGGTGATATGCGCGGCCATTCGCGCGACGCCGAGGCCGCGGTGCGGATGGGTGCCCTTTTCGAAGTAGCGTCCGCCATGCCAGTCCGGATCGGCCATCACGGCCTGACGGCCGAGTTCGTGAAACGCGATGTTCTGCGCCGAGTGGCGGGTGCTGCAGGCGACCCCCAGCACCGAGAACACCCGGTCAGGATAGGCCGCGGTCCACTGCAGCGCCTGCATGCCGCCCATCGAGCCGCCGACGACGCAGAACAGCGTGCCGATCCCCAGCCGGTCGAGCAGCATCGCCTGCGCGCGCACCATGTCCGGAATCGTGATGATCGGAAAATCCAGCCCCCACACTTTGCCGGTGGCGGGATTGGTCGACGCGGGCCCGGTCGAGCCCATGCAGCCGCCGATCACATTGGGGCAAATGATGAAGTAGCTGTCGGTATCCAGCGGGCGGCCGGGACCGACCATCGTTTCCCACCAGCCGGGCTTGCCGGTCAACGGATGGATGTTGGCGACGTGCTGATCGAGGGTCAGCGCATGGCAGATCAAAATGGCATTGGAACGGTCGGCATTGAGTTCGCCATAGGTCTGATAGGCGATCTGGAATGGCGCCAGATCGATGCCGCAATCTAGCTTCAACGGCTGGTCCTTGCCGAAACGCGCCAAGAGCGAGCTCGGATGGTCCGCCTCATGGGCGCGCTCGTCGGTATGGATCGCCGGACTTGGGATCGACTGCACGTTTACCATCTTGCTACCGACCCCTTCAGGAGGCTTCAAGCAAACCACCACGAAAACAGGCCATAAAAAAACCGGCCTGAACGTAAGTTCGACCGGGATCACTTTTGTCCCCGGCCTGTTTAGCGAGTTGTTTAACGTGGCTGCAAGCCGGCCGGCTCAAATGACCACGGAACGAGTTAATCTTAGTTCCCGATGCTCATTTCGTCAAGGCAAGCCTCGGGTTAGCAAGGGCCTCAATCGGTGGTGCCAAGCAGGACTCGGAAACGTTTTCTTTGCATTTAGCTAGCGTCTTACCTAATCAATGCGCCTGCCGGCGCTTGGTCGTGCCTTCTTAAGGGTTTTGAAGATGTCGCAATCGCCCCCCGCTCCGCCCTCGCTCGAGGTGCTGCGCAAGGAAATCGATGCCATCGACGCGCAGGTCCACAGCCTGTTGATGGCGCGCGGCGACATCATCGATCGCCTGATTCAGGTGAAGCAGACACAAGAGGTCGGCTCGGCCTTTCGACCAGCGCGCGAGGCCGACATGATGCGCCGGCTGGTCGAGCGTCATCGCGGCATCCTGCCCCTCGACACCGTCGAGAGCATCTGGCGCGTCATCATCTCGACTTTCACCTACGTCCAGGCGCCGTTTTCGGTGCATGCCGATGTTTCGCTCGGAGAATCCGCGATGCGGGATTCGGCCCGCTTTCATTTCGGTTTCACCGTACCCTACGTCTCGCATTTCAGCGCCTCGGCCGCGGTCGAGGCGGTTGCCAAATCCAAGGGCGATCTGGCGCTGGTCTCCGCCATCTCCAGCCGGACGCCGTGGTGGATCGCGCTTGAAGCGGATAGCGCGCCGAAGATCATCGCGCGGCTGCCGTTCGTCGAGCGCGCCGATCATCCTGCGGCGCTGCCGGTCTTCGTGGTCTCGCGGGTCTCCGACAACGCCATGGTGACCGAAGTCAAGATGTGGAGTGTGCGGGTGTCGGGGTGGAACGCCGAGATCGCGCGCGCACTGTCGCCGCTGGCCGAAGTCGTCGCGGTGCCCGATACCGCCTTCGACGGCGCAGCTCTATTGGTGTCGGTTGCCGGCCCAAACAGCCTGGAAAAGATCAAGTCGGCGCTGGTCGAGGCCGGGGCGTCGGTGCGTTCATCGGCACTCGTCGGCAGCCATGCAACGCGCTATACGGTGCCCCCAAACGGGGCAGCGAAATCGTAAAAAGCCGCCCCGCTTATCCGGAGTTGAAGATGTCCCGACCCGTGCCGAACCCCGGCATTCTCGATATTGCGCCCTACACGCCCGGCAAGAGCCCGGTGCCGGAGCCGGGCCGCAAGGTGTTCAAGTTGTCGGCCAATGAGACACCGTTTGGCCCTTCGCCGAAGGCCATCGCGGCCTATAAGGAAGCGGCTTCGCATCTGGAGGACTATCCGGAGGGCACCTCGCGCGTGCTGCGCGAGGCGATCGGCCGCGCCTTCGGGCTCGATCCCGACCGTATCATCTGCGGCGCCGGCTCCGACGAGATCCTCAATTTTCTCGCCCACGCCTATCTGAGCCGTGGCGATGAGGCGATCTCTACCACCCACGCCTTTCTGGTGTATCCGATCGCAACGATGGCGAACGGTGCCACCAACGTCGTCGCGCCCGAAACCAATTTTACCGCCGACGTCGATGCGATCCTGAAGCTGGTCACTCCGCGCACCAAGCTGGTGTGGCTCGCCAACCCGAACAACCCGACCGGGACCTACCTGCCGTTCGACGAGATCAAGCGGTTGCGCGCCGGATTGCCGCCGCATGCGCTGCTGGTGCTCGACGCCGCCTATTCCGATTATGTCTCGCGCAACGACTACGAACTCGGCATCGAACTGGTGGCGACGACCGACAACACGGTGATGACCCACACCTTTTCGAAGATCCACGGGCTCGCGGCGCTGCGGATCGGCTGGATGTTCGGACCGGCCCATATCATCGATGCGGTCAACCGGATTCGCGGACCGTTCAACGTCTCGACGCCGGCGATGCTGGCTGCTGTCGCCGCCCTCCAGGATACGGCGCATCAGCAGATGTCAAAGGCGCACACCGAAAAGTGGCGCAACTGGTTGACGGAGGAAGTGACAAAACTCGGGCTCAAGGTGACGCCGAGCGTAGCGAATTTCATCCTGATCCATTTTCCGCTCGAGAAAGGCAAGACCGCGGCTGACGCCGACGCGTTCCTGACCAGACGCGGCCTGGTGCTGCGCGCGTTGAGCAATTACCGCCTGCCGCACGCGCTGCGCATGACCATCGGCACCGAAGAGGCCAATCGGCTCGTGGTCGAGGGCTTGCGCGACTTCGTGGGTCGCCCGTGAGCGCCGCGCCGCCATTCAAAAGGATCGCGCTGATCGGCTTCGGGCTGATCGGCGGCTCGATCGCGCGTGCCGCGCGCGAACAGAGGCTGGCGGGAGAGATCGTCGCCACCGCGCGTTCCGCAAAAACCCGCGCGCGGGTCAAGGAGCTCGGCCTTACCGATGCTGTGGTGGAGACCAACGCGGAAGCGGTTGATGAAGCCGATCTCGTCATCCTGTGCATCCCGGTCGGCGCCTGCGGCGCGGTCGCTGAGGAGATCGCACCACATCTCAAGCCGGGCGCGATCGTCTCCGACGTCGGTTCGGTCAAGGGCGCGGTGGTGCGGGACATGGCGCCCCATATGCCTGCCGCCGTGCATTTCGTGCCGGCTCATCCCGTGGCCGGCACCGAGCATTCCGGCCCGGATTCCGGTTTTGCCGAGTTGTTCATCAACCGCTGGTGCATCCTCACTCCGCCTGAAGGTACCGATGCGGAGGCGATCGAAAGATTGCGCGCGTTCTGGACCGCACTCGGCGCCAAGGTCGAGATCATGACGCCGGACCATCACGATCTGGTGCTCGCGATCACCAGCCATCTGCCGCATTTGATCGCCTATACGATCGTCGGCACCGCCGACGAGCTCGGCCAGGTGACCTCATCTGAAGTGATGAAGTTCTCCGCCGGCGGTTTTCGCGATTTCACCCGCATTGCGGCCTCCGACCCGATCATGTGGCGCGACGTTTTCCTTACCAACAAGGAAGCGGTGCTGGAGATGCTCGGCACTTTCAACGAGGACCTCTCAAAACTCACCCGCGCGATCCGCCGCGGCGACGGCGAGGTGCTGTTCGAGCATTTTACGCGCAC
>DASSGM010000193.1:0-4851 GCA_035693465.1 Bradyrhizobium sp.
TCATGCATTTCGCGTGCTTACCGAGGACAGGATCAGGACCCGGCTGATTGCGTTCTCCGACGACATGGACGGCCTGCGCAAGGTACCGGACAACGTCCCGAACCGGGAGATGCTGGAAAAACATCTCGGTAAGCCGCTGACGCGGGTGCCCGATCCGTTCGGCACCCATCCCAGTTTTGGCGCCCACAACAATGCGCGGCTGCGCGCGTTTCTCGACACCTTCGGTTTCGACTACGAGTTCGCGAGTTCTACCGACTATTACACTTCCGGGAAATTCGACGCGGCGCTGATGCGCGTGCTCGAGCGCATCGATAAGGTGATGGCGGTGATGCTGCCGTCCTTGCGCGAAGAGCGCGCGGCGAGCTATTCGCCGTTCCTGCCGATCTGTCCGCGCACCGGCGTGGTGCTGTATGTGCCGATCGTGGCGCATAACGTGAAGACAGGGACGATCTCCTACGACGACCCCGAGACCAAAGAGCGCATGACGCTTCCGGTCACCGGCGGGCACTGCAAGCTGCAGTGGAAGCCGGACTGGGCGATGCGCTGGTTCGCGCTCGGCATCGACTATGAGATGGCGGGCAAGGACCTGATCGACTCCGTCAAGCTGTCGGGCAAGATCTGCAGCGTGCTCGGCGGCACGCCGCCGGAAGGATTCAATTACGAGCTGTTCCTCGATGACAAGGGCCAGAAGATTTCCAAATCGAAGGGCAACGGGCTCACCATCGACGAGTGGCTGCGCTATGCGTCGCCGGAATCGCTGTCGCTGTTCATGTACCGCGAGCCAAAAGCGGCAAAGCGGCTGTATTTCGACGTGATCCCCCGCAATGTCGACGACTACCAGCAATTTCTCGAAGCGTTTCCGCGGCAGGACGCAAGGCAAAAGCTCGCCAATCCGGTCTGGCACATCCACGCCGGCCAGCCGCCGGCGGCCGACATGCCGGTGACGTTCCAGATGCTGCTGACGTTGGTATCTTCGTCGAACGCGGAGAATGCCGCGACCTTGTGGGGATTTATCGGGCGCTATCGTCCTGGCGTCACGCCGCAGACCCACCCCAAGCTGGATGCGATGGTCGGCTACGCCATCAACTACTATCGCGACTTCGTCGCGCCGGCCAAGAAATTCCGCGAGCCGACCGATAGCGAGCGCGTGGCGCTGCAGGATTTGCGCGATGCGCTCTCGCAGTTGCCGGCGGCGTCTTCGGCGGAGGAGATCCAGAACGTGGTCTACGAGATCGGCCGGCGCGAACCGTTCCTGGATCCGGTAAAGAAGGGCAAGGATGGCCGGCCGGGCGTATCGCTCGACTGGTTCAACATGCTCTATCAGGTGCTGCTCGGTCAGGAGAAAGGCCCGCGCTTCGGCTCGTTCGTCGCGGTCTATGGATTGCAGAACGCGGTGACGATGATCGACGGCGCGCTGGCGCGGTCGGGGTAATTTTTCGCCGTCGTCGTCACTGCGAAAGCAGGGACCCATAGCTACCGGCCTTAGTTGTTGCCAAGGGCGTCTACCATCTCGTGTAAATGGAAAGACCTTGCGGTATGGGTCCCTGCTTTCGCAGTGACGACGGGGGAGGGAGCAGTGGCCCGCGCCCGCAAATGCAGATGGGAGGCCTGCTGCAATTTCAGCCACGGCCATTCCAGATTGCGCTACAAGAGCACAAAGCTATCCGAGCTCCCTCGAGGGGCAGGCAATATTGGGAGGATGCCCATGCAGTTCAGGGTTTCGCCGAAGGCACTTGCGGATTACAGCGCCGAGGAATGGCAGGCGCGCGTCGATCTTGCGGCTGCGCACAGGCTCGCCTTCATGCAGGGTTTCAGTGAGGGGATCTTCAACCACCTGACCCTGGTCGTGCCGGGCCGCAGCGACCGTTACTATCAAATTCCATTCGGGATGCATTGGTCGGAAGTTATGGCCTCTTCCTTCATGGAAGTCGGCATCGATGACGGCAAGAGCAAGCGTGGCGCCGGCGAGGTGGAACGCTCCTGCTACTGCATCCACGCGCCGATCCACAAGGCGAGGCCGCAGGCCAAGGCGGTGTTTCATACCCACATGCCATATGCGAGTGCGCTGACGCGCCTCGAAGACCCGCGCATCAAGGAGATCGGCCAGACCGAGGTCGGGATGATGGGAGAGATCGCGTATGACGACGAGTATACCGGACCGGCGCTCGACCCCGCCGAAGGCGCTCGTCTCGCCAGGGTGATCGGCGACAAGACGGTGCTGTTCATGGCCAATCATGGCATTACCACGGTCGGCAACACGGTCGCCGATGCCTATGACCGGCTTTATTACATCGAACGCGCGGCGCAGGTTCAGCTCTACGCGATGTGGACCGGACAGCCGTTAAAACAGCTACCCGCTGCCGTGGTCGAGAAGACCAAGCGGGACATCGGCGGGGCCGGCCTCTACGAGGGACCAAGCCCGGCCCAGCGGCACTTTGATGCGCTCAAGCGCATGCTTGACCGCAAGGAGCCTGACTACGCGTCGTAGGCGGCAGGAGCGCCGCTATAGAGTCTCCCGTCGTCCAAACACGTTCGCAGGGACGACTCTGATAGGGCACCGGCCCTACTGGCTCGCCCAAACGATCCTTGCGATCCACTCTACATCGCCGGCCGCAAGCGCGCGGTCGGCATGGTTCGGATTAAGCGGTTGCAGCTCCAGTGTCTTCGCGGTCCGGCGTTTCAATTCCCTGATCATCACTTCGCCGGCCCGTGTTTTCACCACCACGCGATCGCCGCGCCGGATCGGGGTCCCCGGCGACACCACGATGACATCGCCATCGCGGTAGGCGGGCTTCATCTGGTCACCGGAGATTTCCAGCGCATAGGCATGCTCGTCACTGGCCGAGGGCAGGCCGACCTCGTCCCACCCCTTGCCGGCCGGGAAACCATTGTCGTCAAAATGGCCGCTGCTTCCGGCCTGCGCGAAACCGAGCAGCGGCACCGATTGAAGGGCGCGCGCGGTATCGCCGATCAACTGCACGAAGGTGTCGATGGAAGTGCTGGTGGCCGCGAGCGCCTTGGCCACCGATTCCGTGGACGGCCAGCGCTCGCGGCCGTCAGGGGTGATGCGCTTGGATTTGTTGAAGGTGGTAGGATCGAGGCCGGCACGTTTGGCAAGCCCCGAGGGAGATAGTCCGGAGCGCTCGGCAAGCCGATCCAGCGCGGTCCAGATCTGGCCGTGGGTTAGCATGCGCGGCGTTTTCGGCTGCTTGGCCATGGGGCGACTTTATCAAAATCATAGGAATTATTCCCTCAATAGACCGGCTTTTTCGATCCGGCGCAAGGGCCGCAAGGCGACGCTTGAAGTGCGCCGGTAGCGCCGATACGGTCGGCCGCATGATCCGGCGAACTCCGGGAAAAGCCCAAGAGACTCAACGACAAACAGGAATCCGGACGGGTGCGCAAAATCTACAAGATTTGTTCAGCTTCAGCCTGGCGCGAGGCCGAGCGGCAGGGTGTGTATCGCGGCGGCCCCGACGATATCCGCGACGGCTTTATCCATTTTTCCACCGCCTCGCAGCTGGCGGAAACGGCAAGCAAGCACTTCCTCGGGCAGACCGGACTGTTCCTGATCGAGGTCGATGCCGACGCGCTGGGGGATGAACTGCGGTGGGAGCCGTCGCGCAACGACGAATTGTTTCCGCATCTCTACGGCGAACTCGATCTCGGCGCGGTCACCAACGTGCTCGACATGCACACGCGCTCCGACGGGTCTCACGACATTCCGGAGTTAGCGCCGTGATCCGCGCCTTCGATGCGTTTTCGCTGCCGCTGTTGCGCTGGCTCGATCCGGAGGATGCGCACCGTCTGGCGATCCAGGGCTTGCGGCTGCTGCCGCCGGTCCGGCCGCGGCCGGACGATGCAAAATTGGCCGTGCGGGCCTTCGGCTTGAATTTTTCCAATCCGATCGGCATGGCCGCAGGTTTCGACAAGAGCGCGGAAGTGCCGGATTCGTTGTTGCGGCTGGGTTTCGGTTTTGTCGAGGTCGGCACGGTGACGCCGAAGCCGCAAGCCGGCAATCCGCGGCCGCGGCTGTTCCGCCTGGAGCGCGACGAAGCCGTGGTCAATCGCATGGGTTTCAACAATGACGGGGCGGAGACGGTGCTGCGGCGGCTGGCCGGGCGCGCGCATTTCGGCGGCATTGTCGGGGTCAACGTCGGCGCCAACAAGGATTCCGCCGACCGCGTTGCGGATTATGTGAGACTGATCGAGATCTTTGCGCCGGTGTCGAGCTATTTCACGATCAATGTGTCGTCGCCGAACACGCCGGGCTTGCGCAACCTGCAGCAGGCTTCCGCGCTTGACGACCTGCTGGCAATGGTCATCGATGCGCGCGAACGCGTGCGGCAGAATGCGGGCGACTCGCCGGTGCTGCTCAAGATCGCGCCCGATCTCAGCCTCGCCGAACTCGATGACGTCGTTCAGATCGCCCGCTCGCGGCGGGTCGACGGCATGATCGTGGCCAACACCACGGTGGCGCGGCCATCGACGCTGCGCGAGCAGGGCCGCGCCAGGGAGCAGGGGGGACTGTCGGGAAGGCCGCTGTTTCGACTGTCGACGCGGATGGTGGCCGAGACCTACGTCCGCGCCGAAGGGGCGTTTCCGCTTGTCGGCGTCGGTGGCATCGACTCCGGCGGCGCCGCGCTGACGAAAATTCGCGCCGGCGCCAGCCTGATCCAGCTCTACTCGTCGCTGATCTACAAGGGCCTTGGGCTGGTGGAGGATATCAAGAACGATCTCGCCGCGACGCTGCTGCGCACCGGGCGCGATTCGCTGTCCGAAATCGTCGGCGCCGACGCCGCGACGATTACGGCCGAGGAATGGCCGGTTTAAAGCTCGACGATCATGCCG
>DASSGM010000194.1:0-14144 GCA_035693465.1 Bradyrhizobium sp.
GTGCGCGCCTCTTCCAGGGCCGCCAGAGCTTCGGCTTCAAGATCGCGCTTGGGCCGTGGGTCTTTGTTCTGTCGAGGCATGGAGCGGAAAATAGTCAGCTGCTTCCGCCTTGTCTGTTCGGTGCTCGACTCTGGAACCAGAGCGGGAACGAGATGGCCACTGCAACTATTTTCCGCCGAGATGGAGGAGCTATGCCGCGCAATCGAGGCAATGAACCGAAGGTATCGCCGACGGCGGGAAACCTTGGCTTTCCGCGGACGTTATTGACGGGGCGCAAAGGAAGGAAAATCCAATGCTCAGATATCTTGCCGTTTTCGGGACCTTGGCAGCATTTGCAGCCGCGCCTGCCATGGCCCAACAACCTACAGCTCCGGGACAGATGATGCATAAGAGTGCTAGCGTGGCGGGAACCAAGGGTGCCTCCGCATATGCGCCCGGTCACCTCAAGAAGAAGCACAGGATTGCCATTCAAGGCCGCCCAGGTGCGTCCGGCTATGCTCCCGGCCACGCCGCAGCCAGTATCAACACAAGAAGCAGGGTGACGACGGGATCAAGTGTTAACACGAGGAGCGACGTGACCACGGGATCTACCGCGCCGTCGCGCCGCATGGAGAGCGGCTCCCAGCGCTAATCCACCTGATCTCTGCTGACGCAACAATAAGGCCCGCCGAGCAAAATCGGCGGGCCTTATTATTACTGTTCTCCTAACGCCGAGTGTTCAGTCGGCTTACCAACGATCGTTGCCGACGCCCACGCCAACGCTCACGCCGGGGGCCCTAAAGCCGACGCCGGCGCGGGGACCGTCATCCCAGTCACGATAGCGGCGTTCGATGTAACGCTCGCGCGGCATGTAGTTATAGGAATCCCGAACGATCACGCGGCTGCCGCCACGAGTGCGATAGCATCGACCGCTGTCATCACACACCAGCCGAACTGGCTGCAGCAGATCCGAGTTTGTGTATTCGCTACTGGTATAGATGTCAGAAGCATTTGCGCTACCAACAAACAGCGCGCCAGCGCCCGCCAACAGCGCGATGGTGAGTTTCCTCATTGGTTTCTCCTCATTCGTGCAAAGTCTGCCCTCTGCCTCAAGCCTTGCCGCTTCTTTTCGTTCCCCGCGAATTTGGCGATCAGGTGATCCAGGCCACTGCGACTTGCGGGTTCCGCGCGCGTGCCGAGTCTGCGCGAGTATCGCTATATCGAGCGCGACAACCGAACCCATGTGATCGAGCCGCGCGAACGGACGATCATTGAAGAGATCGATTAGCGAATGAAGGAATGGCGGTCCCCGGGGGCCGCCCTTTTCCTGGGACTACGGCAAGGTTCCTCGAGGGGCCGCAACCCGTCTGCACGGAACCAGGGGAAAATTTCAAAAATTCGCACTTTGTCCGGAACCTGACTTAATCGAAAGGATTAGATTGGATGGTGCTCTGTTCGGCCTTTAGTTCCCTCGGTGCGGTCGCGCAGCACTCTTTCAAATTAAGAGGAATACCAGCCGATTTAGGAGGCGCTTATGCCCGGGACGAGAAGTGATCGCGCTCGCGCTCGCGCCAGGGATTTGCTGGCGACCGTTTATCCGGTTCCTGACGATGCTGAATTCCATCGTCTGCGCGAACTTGCCCTCGATTATATTCAGGAAGCCGAGCGGCTCGAGGCCGAGAGGAGAGGTCGCATCCTTGAATCCGACGAGATGATTTCGGCCGCACTGGACGCGGTGGCGAGAGACTACTTCGCGCGCGCCCTGCTTCGGGCCGTGTCCCCGGAAAAAGCGTTGGCGAGAGGGATGGAGCGCCGGGCCAGGGGCAATAGCCCCTGACGGGATCAGGCTTCGGTCCAACTGACAGCCGCGGCCGGTATGCAAATCCCTGCCGGTGATGGCCGACAGGGATCAGCAGAAAAGATGACAGACGGCGAGTGGTAGACCCGGTGGTCCGTCATGGACCTGCCACGCAATTCAAATCTATGGCACAGATCCATGCAAGACTATTTTGTGGGCAGTGGATTATCATTCCCGCCAATCTGTCCGCGTATCAGGATTTGCCTTTCGTCGCATCCTTCGCGGCAGACATGACGCCGCCGGTGATCTGCCTCATATGTTCGCCAGCAGTGGTGAATTGACTTCTCAAGAACTCCGATTGAATTTGCATGGCCTGCTGAAGGTCGGTGGCGTGAACCAATCTGCGCGCATGCTCAAATGCAGCCTTCATATTCTGCTCGGTGAACGATAAGGCCTGCTTGGAAATGTCCGCTCCCGGATTCGGGATGGATGTTATTGATTTGCTTGCAGCATCGAAAAATAGGCCGAATGCTTTTTCCGCCTGATCGATGGTTTTTTCGGCCAAGTCGCGCAATTCGGCCGGGACTTCCAGTTTGGGTTCAACCATGACGCCATCCTCCGGTTCAGGCCAAGGGTTACCATATTTCCGGACCGGCGTCTTTGCAGGGTTGGCTTGGAGCTTTATTATCCTTGCGGAATTATTGCCAAGCCGACACCGGAGGCCCGATGCGGAAGAAGGACCACCCGATGCGAAAGAAGGACCAGGAGATATTTCGGCGGGCCGTGGAGCTCGCCGGATCTGGCAAATGCAAGGACTGGTATGATGTCCAGGAGAGATTGGTTGAAAAGGGATATCGCCGGGCGCCCGACCTTTTGGACGGCGAAAAAATCCGGACGATCCTCGATTTCCAATGCGGCAAAGGCCGCAGCCGGGACAACGGCGCGTTGTCTCGCCGCTGATTTTGCAATCACCTTCGAGAGGTTTTCGCTGGTGCGCGACGCGCCATAGTCCCTATCGCGCGGGGTGGCCGATCGTTGCGGCGCTTGATCGCAAGTCGCCAAACAAGATTGCACCGAGCAAGTTTGGATTTCCAACCGAGCGGTGACATGCGACATCGTTGGGCGCACGCCGAGCGTGACATCATCGACGTCATCGACGGCGGTCAATCCGCGCGGATAGAGTTCGCGAAAGATCACGCGCTCGGCCAATCCTTCAATACAGCGGGTCGATGCGAGATCATTGCAGATTGATGGAAATCACGCGCGTTTTGTGATTTACGCGATGCTCAGAGCTTTTGCAGCCGGCTGCCACCGTCATTGCCGTGCGGTTGATATAGGCCCACGCGAATACGCTTCGCAGGATCATTTCCGACAACAGAATTTGCTCGCTCCCGCAGATCGTTCGCACCAAAGCAGCGGCAACACAGTGTGCTGGTCGCCTAATCCGGATTGTTTCGCAACGTTTGTCCCGAACTGAGGGCGGGGTATTACCAGACTCATCGTCGGATCGGCTCCGTTCGGCTGACCTGCTGGGCCCGCTCCTTGTCCCGTGGCTGTTCCTGTCCTCGCTCATCGCGCACGATGCCTTGATCGGGAGCATGGCCGCGCCCCGCCTCACGGCGTGTTGCAGGCTTCGGCTCAGGCTTCGGCATGCCCTTTTGGCCGCCATGCTTGCCGCCTTGATCTTGCATACCTTCCCAATCGTTTTCTCGAGGCATCGCGATCACACCTTGTTTTTACAGCGTTTTCCCGACGAACAAGCCTGAACTTTTCGCGCCCTTCCCATGCCCTGACAATGCGATCCGGAGCCGTTGGGTTCCAGGAGAATGCCCACGGCCGATGCCAAAACCGGCTAACGCCTGGAACCCAAATCCACGCGGCAAGTTTGGACTCCCGCATCACTTATCCAAGCAGGAGGATTCCCATGCGATCCAAGCTTGCTATTTCGGCCCTCGTGGTCGCCTCATTGTTCGGGGCGACGGCGATCGCGTCGGCACAGATGCAGCCGGCTCCGGGGGCTTCGAGCGAAGGCAACGTCGGACCGGGCGCTACCGCCGGTACCAAGATGAAATCTCACAAGATGAAATCTCACAAGATGAGAACCAGCAAGATGAAGGCCGGCACGACGACCGGAATGAGCACCGGCTCCAGGAAGGGCGGCAGCGACGACAATGCCGCCAAAAAGAGCGGCAGCAAGTAGCCGACATTCTGCGTTGAAGGGGGCGCACCTGCCCCGTCGACAAAAGCAAAGGGCCCGGCGCGATGCGGGCCCTTTGCTTTTGTCACACGCGGGATGGATCAGCGGATGATGGCAATCATGATCGGCGTGATGCCGCAATAATAGATCACGAGTAGATCACGGCGAATTTATCGGCCGGGCGGTATTTCCTTTCATGCTCGAAATCAGACCTCGGCGACGACAGTTTTTCCAATTGAATGATGATCATACTTCTATTTGCAGCAACGCGGCGTATTTTGATTGTCTGCCTTGCACGAAAGAGAATTGCTTTGCTTTTTTTCGGCGTCGATAGCGCAGCCACAGGCAGCATCCCATGTGTCGTGTCGGGGGCTCCTACAGGAAAACCAAGATGAAACAGCTTTTGAAAATTTCCGCACCCGCCACCGCCTTATTCGCGCTAGCCTACGTTGCGATGGCAACGCCTGCGGCGGCGGGGCCAAATGAGTATTGCCGCCAGGACGTCACTTCCGGAATGCGCTCCTGCAGCTTTGAGACACTGGAGCAATGCCAGGCGATGTCCTCCGGCCGCGGCGGCACCTGTTATCGCGATCCACTCCTGAGCGACACCGGCGCCTTCGCATATCAACCGAAGCGGCCGATTTCAAAACCCGGGATACGCTCGAAGAAGCTGATCGAAAGCAGATAAGCAATAGCTTCGCCGTGAGCTCCCACGCGACCGAGAGCAGTTTGCCTTCGCAGACTGCTTGTCATCTCGACCATCACGTTCTCTTGCCGTCCAATCCCGAGTATTTTCGAAGCGATATCCTACCGCCGCTCCGTCGCGAACCCATAGATCAGCGCGAGGCGGTCGAGGCATTCGCGAAATCGCCGCGCGAAATATTCGATCCAGCGCTTGCTGCGCAATCCACGCCGCTGCCCGACCTGCTCCATCGTCATCCCCAGAATCAAGACTTCATGCACCAGCGCCGCGCCGTCGGCGCCGAGTTCACGCTCGGCACGATTCAGTCGTAGCACGGCCTTGCGCTGGCGTTCCGTGATCGGCTCGCGCGTCGGCCCGCAATCGACGTATTCCCGCGTCGGATCGACGGCCTTCGGTCCGCGTTCTGCCTTCTCCCAATCGTCCTGAAACGCCCGCCCGCCCTGATATTGCGCCTCGTCGATCAGTCGATGCGTGTGCAGCCGCGCCAGCGGATCGTTGCGGATCGAGCGCAGCGTGACGATCTTTTCTCCCGGCTCCAGCGCCAGCGGATCGTCGACTTCGATGGCCGCCACTTCCGCGTTGCGGGGCAAGTCATGGGATCGGCGGTCATGTACTTTTGCGGGATTGTACGGCTTGTTACGCTTTGCCCGTGCCACGTTTGGATTGCCTCCGTTGAGTAGTGCAAGTTGAATCCTCCCGCAAATGCGCGAGGCGAGGACGACGCTCGTTTCATGCCGCCTCCACAAGCCGCAGCAGCACGGTGCCGGCGGACCGTTCCGATGCGGTGCCGGGGCCGCGGGTCAGATGAAAATGCGAGGTGCAATAGCTTGAACCTTGCTGCCGCGGGTGGCCGCAAAAGGTGATGGCTTCGCCCTCCTCCTCGCCGCCAAAGGGGTACCGGCAATCGCCCGGCTCAAGGTCTGCGAGCGAAAGATGGCGCGGATCGATCTCCACACCGCGCAGCTTGACGGTCTCCGGGCGCTCGGACCTCGGCGTCGGCGGAACAAACTCGGGTACATGGCGTTCGCGCAATTTGCGAGGCTGCGGTTGTGCGGCTTTCGGCGGCGCGGGGCAATACTTGGGCAAATCCTTGACGCGGTCGGGCCTGGCAAGCCCCATTCGCTGGGCGCGACCGATTGCGGCGCTGCGGGAATAGGCCGTTTTGAACCTGGCGTTGATCGCCTTCGCGATTGCCGAATAGGACATCCCCTGCGCCAGATATTCCCGCAGCGCGTCCGAATGCTCGTTCGCCCAGTTTGTCGATTGCATGGGCCTTCCTTTCCGATGCTTCTCGTCCCGAGCGAGCGGTCGACCGATTCACTACTCCTATCTATTTCTGATATTCAGAAATCAATGTCAAGCTTGATTCTGATAATCGGAATTGCTATTTCTTCTGAAATTCGGAAAGGATACCGCCATGGGGAAAGGATACCGCCATGCTGGATGTCAGGATGATCGAGCGGGGGCTGCAAAAGCCGGGCAAGACCAAGGGGGGTCTGGCGGCGGCGATGGGCGTTCGTCCTGGCGCGGTGTCGGAAATCCTGTCCGGGCTGCGCCTGATCAAGGCATCGGAAATCACGCCCATTATCGAGTATCTCGAGCTCAATTCGGTGCCGATCATGGGCCGCGTCGGCGCCGGTGCGGCAATCGAGCCGGAACACGAGCAGGTGCCGCCGGAAGGCCTGGGCGAGGTCCAGCTTCCGTTTCCTATTTCCGAGGAAACCATCGCTTTTGAAGTAGCCGGCGATTCCATGCTGCCGAAATACGAAAATGGCGACGTTATCGTGGTCTATCGGGAGCAGCGCCATCCCTTGGCGAGCTTCTACGGCGAAGAGGCCGCGGTCAGGCTGAAGACCGGCGAGCGCTACCTGAAAACCATCGAACGCGGAAAATCCTCCACCTTGGTCAACCTCACGAGCTTTAACGCCAAGCCAATCAACGGGGTGAGGCTGGAATGGATCGGGGAGATCTGCGTCACCCTGCCGAGGGGCCAGATCGAGCGTTTACGGGCCAAAGCCACCGGCCGGGCACGCAAGGCGGCAAAGACCCATGCCGGGCGCGCGCAAGAAAGATAGAAAAATAGAGCTGGAGCCTCGAATCGGGTCGCGCGGCGCGATTCGCGCCGCCATCCGGCCGGGACTCCTCAAGGTAAGCCTCTCTTCTGATTATCAGAAATGCGATGGTTGACTATTTTCCGATTTTCAGAAATAATGATTTGCGCCGCGAGCCTGGCTGGCGCGAGAGGCGGAAAGTACCCTTCATGCAGTATTTCGTCGTCATGATCGACTATGGACGGCGCGGGCGCGAAGCCATTGTCGATCCCGAGATTACCCGGCGCGAAGTCATTGCGCGCGTCGCGTCCGGCGAGTACAAGAACATTAGCTTCATTCATGAAATCGCCGATGCTGTGGTCGACGACGTTACCGCCGAGATTCTGGCGGAGGCAGCCCTTCCCGAAATCGCGGTCACCGGGGCTGATCTGCAAGCCAGCCGCTTCGATCATGCCCGCGATCTCCGCAAGCACGAGACCGTGTGAGCAAGATGAGGCGTCTGCTGCGACGGCGCGGCGAATACGGGAATCACTTCCTGTCGGGCTTGTTATGCTGGTCTAAGGCCTCACCCCCTTGACTGCCATCGGGCATCTTGTCCCTGCCCTGGGCCGTCGTTGCCTTACCACCCTGAAGGGGGACGTGCCGCTGCCGCTCCGGCTCGGGGAACTGGCGATCCTAGGCGACGAACTGGGGTTAGCAGAACTTTGCCGCGGGATCACCGGTCGCTGACCCCGCGCCGCTTGGCGCTCCGCTTTGTGCATATGCGAAGGAGCAGCCGCACAGCGCCAGCGCCACGGCAAGTGTGATTGGTCTCAGCCTCACGGCCGCGATAAATTCCGAAAGGGAATGCCGGGTTCCAGCGCTTTTCGCACGATCGATCCGCCGAGTTAGGAAGTCTCAACCCGCCAGCAATCGGCTTCCATCGCGCGCACTGCAAACCGACGCTGAATGAGCGAGTGCACCGCCCGGCGGAGTGTCGTTGCATTCGATCGAGCGGGTCTTGATTTCCTCCAGCGCTTTGTGGTGCCACATCTCTGCTTCAGCAAGCAGTCGCCAGCTCTCAAGGGGATGAAACACCGCGCTCTGACGGCACAACGACTCCATTGCCCGGTAGCGAACGAGGTCTTCCATTTGCTCGCCTCCAACCTGTCTGCCCCAAATTTATTTAAGACCTATTTCACGACGCTGTCATTACGATTCTTGGAAGACCTCGACAGCGGACACGGCAGCCTCGAGTTCGGAGCCCGACAGGTCGGTTGAGGTGTCCTTCCACCGCACCAAGCCGGATTTGAAACGCGCCGTGCTCACCGCTGGGCTTGCGGAACTTTCGCGTCGCGCGGGAGTTTATTGCGCGCGAGCATCTGAGCCGATCCCATCGATGACTCGCGGGGGCGCTTGAGGGTGCCATGTCAAAAATAATCAAGATCTATGCCGTGATTGCTCTAACGACGGTCCTGGCGAGTGCTGCTTACGCCTTTCCGGGGAAGGGCGGAGGCGGAGGTGGCGGAGCACCGCATGCCATGGGCGGCGGCGGTGTCCATTTCGGCGGCGGCGGCGCGCCTCGAGCCTTTGGCGGTGGCGGAGCGCCGCATGTCTCGTTCGGGGGCGGACATTTTGGCGGCGCCCGCATTGGCGGCGCGCATTTCGGTGGCGCCCGCATCGGCGGCGCGCATTTTGGCGGCTTGCATATCGGCGGCAGACACTTCGGCGGCGCACACATTGGCAGGCCCGCGATATCGCGGTTTGCCTCGCGGCCCAGTTTCCACGGTCACCGTTCGTTGGCGGCCCACGGCAGTCCGTACCGGGCCGCCAGCCACAGGGCAGCGTTGAACGCAAATCGAACGGCCGGGCTCGGCCGGGATCGAACTGCGACCCTCAGCCAGAATCGCAACGCGACCGCAAAGTCGGCGGCCGTACAGAAAGCGCTGAACTCAAACGCCATGGCGGGCGCATTGCGCAATAAAACCGCCCTCTTCAATCCGAATACCCGAGCTCAGATGCTGGCAACTGCGGCCACGGCGACCAAAGCGGGATCGTTTAGCGGCCGCCACGGCGGACATCGATGGTGGCGACACGCCCACGGCGGATTTGGCTGGATCGGTCCATTGTTCTGGCCATTCGCCTATTACGACATTTATGACTACGCGCTATGGGGTTACGGCTACGATCCCCTGTTCTGGGATTACGGCTACAGCGACATTTATGCCGGTTTGTTCTACCCCTACGACTATGACGACCTCGTAGCCTACATGCCGTCAGTGGCCTATCTGCCGTCGGGCGGGACCGGTCCTCGGGTCGCCGCTCGGCAGGTGCGCGGCGCGCGGGCGGAGGTCCCCAACCAGTTGGCGCAAATGTGCGGCGATGACAGCCGCGACATCGCGGGCCTCCCGATCGATCAAATCCAGCAGACTCTTCAGCTAAATGACGCCCAACGGTCGGCGCTCGATGATCTCGCCAACGCCTCCGTGAAAGCGGCGCAGCAGATTAAAGCTGCCTGTCCGACACAGATTGCTTTGACGGCGCCCGAGCGGCTCGCAAACATGCAACAGCGGATCGAGGCGATGATCGCCGCGGTCCAGACGGTTCAGCCGCCGCTGCAGAAGTTTTACGACCTCCTGAACGATGAACAGCGAGCCCGGCTGAACGCGCTCGCGCAGAATCAGCGCCGGCGCGAAGCCGCGCAAAGCACGCCCGGCTCGCTGACCCAAACCTGCAGGGCTGCGCAACCCGGCTTGACCGACTGGCCGACCGCCGAGATCGAAGCAAGGCTTCGTCTGACCGAGGCGCAACGTACCAGCCTTGCGACGCTGCAGCAGGCCAGCGCCAAAGCCGCCGACATGCTCAAGAACTCGTGTCCGACCGAAGAACCGATCACGCCGCCCGCGCGGCTTGAGGCGATCGCCAACAGGCTCGACACTATGCTGCAAGCGGTCAAAATGGTGCGCACAGCATTGGACGACTTCTATGGCGGGCTAAGCGACGAGCAGAAGGCGCAGTTTGAGGCGATCGGGCCGGCCCGTTCGGCCCTTTCCAACCCACCGGCCGACTCGCAAGCACGTGCTCGCCGCCACCGCGCCGACATCGGCGGGTAAATAGGCGTTTCATAGGAATCGTGCTGATGCTCGGCCGCGACCGAGCGTCGGAACGCGCTCCGGCCGGGCAGACGAGGTCATGGGCCGTATGAGCCAAGCGCGTCCCGGTAGCACCGCTCAACTGGGCCCGCCCGGCTACTTGAGCATGCCCGCAAAAGTCTTCGCGAAGGTGTGGGCGTCGCCGGGCCATCTCGCCGAGACATAATTGCGATCCCAGACGATAAAAGCCGGCGTTTCATTGTCGATGGAATCGCGTTCCAGGCCCGAGGTCTTGCGGCGATAATTCGGATCGGTCCGGGGCACATCGTGAAAGTCTTCCGCGCGGGCGAGCGCGCGCGTCACCTCCTGCTGCACCGACATAAAGCCCTTCGGCTGCCCGTCTCGCTCCGGATAGGTCCTATAGTAGTTGGGATCCCAGAACCGCGTAACGCGCGCGACCGACCACGCGCTGTTTTCGAACGCCCAGGTCAAGGCAGTCGTCTGATACCCCCAAAGAACGGAACGGCCCGTGTGTTTCGAGATGCTGCGTGCCGCCAACAGCACGCCGTGACAGATTGCCGCCACCGGCTTCTCCTCATCGAAGAAATCGGCGACATGGCGTTGCAGAATTTCGCTTTCGAGGTACTCGCGCATGCCGCGCGCACGATGTCCGCCCGGCAGCAGCAGCGCATCGAAGGCGGATGCGTCGACGGCATCCCATCGCTGCGGCGCGACGTAGTGCGGATCGACGATCATTTCGGCGTAGGCCTTGCGCGCGTCGCGATTTGCCCGCATCAAAAGTCCGACGAGAGGTAGATTTCGCAACAGCGGAATGGCTCCCCATGGATCGAGGCCCTTCCCTGTCAGCATCATGTCGTCGGCAACGGCTGGCCGTCCGTCCGGTGTGGCAAAATTGACCGTGTGCCCGGCATTCACGAGCACCCGCCAGCCCACGGCAGCTTCGCTCGGATCGAAATCGCGCGCCGGCAACGGGACAAGAACGCGCGCCATCGTAAGCATCCAGGTTTCAGACCAGCAGAACCGTCGATCCCGTGGTCTTGCGCGCGGCGAGATCGGCATGTGCCTTGGCCGCGTCCTTCAGCGAATAAGTCTGATGGACCTCGATCTTGACAACGCCTGATAGCACGACGTCGAACAGCTCCTTCGCCATGGCAAGGAGGTTCTCGCGCTTGGCGGCATAGGTGTTCAGGGTCGGCCGGGTGACGTAGAGCGAACCCTTTTGGGCGAGCAAGCCGAGATTAAGCGGCTCGACATTGCCGGAGGACTGGCCGAACAGCACGGCGAAACCCAACGGCGCCAGGCAGTCGAGCGATTTCAGAAACGTGTCCTTGCCGACGGAGTCATAGACCACCGGCACTTTCCTGCCTTGCGTGATCTCGTCAATGCGTTTGACGAAATCCTCGCGGGTATAGATGATGGTGTGGGCGCAGCCATGGCCCTGAGCGACTTTTGCTTTCTCATCGCTGCTGACGGTGCCGATGACGGTGGCGCCAAGGTCCTTTGCCCATTGCCCGAGAATAAGACCGACACCGCCCGCGGCGGCATGCAGCAAGATGGTGTCGCCGGCTTTGACGCGATAAGTCTGGCGGATCAGATACTGCGCGGTCAGGCCCTTCAGCATCATGGCCGCTGCGGTCTTGTCATCGATGCCGTCGGGCAATTTGAGCAGACGATCGGATGGAATTAGCCGCTCTTCGGCATAGGCACCAAGCGGCGCGCCTCCATAGGCGACGCGGTCTCCAGCCTTCAGATCGGTGACGCCGGGCCCGACTTCCTCGATCACGCCGGCCCCCTCGCCGCCCAAGCCGCTCGGCAACTGGACGGGATAGAGTCCCGACCGGTTGTAGATATCGATAAAATTCAGGCCAACGGCAGTGTGGCGGATGCGCGCCTCGCCAGCGCCGGGCCTGCCAAGCTTGACTTCCTCCCAGACCAGGACTTCGGGCCCGCCGGTTCTATGAAAACGGATGGCATGCGTCATGGGATACTCCTCAAGTGAGATGAAGAGACGGAAGAGCCCTCGCGGAGCCGACCCCGCCTATTAGCGTCATGCGTACAATATGCCCGAATGGGTGGCGAGGAATACCCTCCGGGCGACATTACCGCCGCTTGCCCAGCGGCAGACGGTTTCATGTACCGATCACGGATGGAAAGCCCGGAACCATCGTGCGGACAGGGGCGTTCCCCTGGTGATCCGATAGGAGCAACGCATGCGCGATAGTCAGGACAGGAACGGCTCGATGAGCGGCAGGACGCTGGCGGCCATCATTGTTGCATTCGTTCTCGCAC
Source organism: Bradyrhizobium sp. (assembly GCA_035693465.1). Lineage (GTDB taxonomy): Bacteria > Pseudomonadota > Alphaproteobacteria > Rhizobiales > Xanthobacteraceae > Bradyrhizobium. The sequence goes on from DASSGM010000194.1 coordinate 12,110, forward strand.
TTGCCATCCTCATAGGGGGACCCTGGAACACCAGGCATGTTGCGAGCAATCCCGGACCGAGCGGAACACCGGGATCGATGACGGTGGACAAAACTCCGCCACCCGCCGCAGGGCCTTCAGGAACAACGACGGGAGCCGCGCGCTAAAGCCATGCCGTCATCGCATGGTGCACGGAACGTGGCTTTGAGGGCCTGCCTGAAATGCAACGATTCGTCGGCGAAGGAACTGGCAGCTGTCCCCCGACGTTAGATGGCATTGAAGCCCAGAGAACGCCAATGCGCACCAAGAAACCTTCTGCATGGCTTCGGCCATCGGTGCTGCTTGGATTGGCCAGTCACGCGGCGATGGGCATTGCCATGGGGCTGGCATTCACGTTCGCGCTGACTCTTATCGAAACATTTGGTGTCATGGCTCTGATCAACCATAGCGCAGATCCGAAAACCACGATGCTTGTCTTCGTGGGTTCTTTCACGCTGGCCTTCGGGGTCGGCGCGACATTGACCGGCTTTGTCTTCATGATGATGGAAGACGGTTGATCCAGCGGCGATTTGGACGCGCGGCAGCGGCGCGGGCTGCTGCCGATCCATCACGCGCCTTTTGACTAGCCTACGAGAATGAGAACGTCGTGAGGGATGATCGCAGGGAAACTCATCTGCCAGACGAAACAAAATTAGCGGAACTGCGGGTTCGCGACCTCGTTGAGCAGGCTGGGAACCGGAAGGCCGTCGCGATTCCGGTTTCCTGGCGCATGTCGCAACAACGGATAGCTGACCGGGAAGCAAATTATTTCAAGCACATGTACGTGGCGAGCCGCGCGGCATCGTTGTGGATGTTCGCCAAACGTGAAGTTAAAGGCCGACGCGCTGGGCTGCTGCCTGGAGGCCGTCCGCTGCGACCCGGGGCGCGACGGAATATCCGAACTAAAGCGGGTTCGTCGGAGAGACAGGGAGGTCAACCATGCTTTTGGAAGCGCAGGAAACATTCAGCCTTATAGGCAGCGACAAGGTGCAGGGGACAGCGGTGTTCGGGCCTGACGGTCAAAAAATCGGATCGATCGAGCGGGTGATGATTGAAAAAATCAGCGGCAAAGTCTCCTATGCTGTGCTGAGCTTCGGCGGCTTTCTCGGGATTGGCGATGATTATTATCCGCTGCCATGGCCCTCGCTTAAATATAATGTCGATCTTGGCGGCTATCAAATAATGGTCACCAAGGACCAGTTGAAGAAGGCGCCGAAATATTCACGAAGCGCCGATTGGAATTGGGACGATCAACAGCTTGCCCACAGTGTAAGCGCCTACTACGGCGTTCCATTGCCGTAGTCGGTTCATGCTGTCGAGCAGCGCATCGATCAAGCCTTGCTGCGACTACATGAGTTCGTTCCGGAAAGCCTGTCGTCCTTCCGGCTTTTTGGATTTTGGCCGCTGAGTGCGGCGTGTGCTGCGATCGGCAACCTGGATGAAGCAATCTGGTCCGAACGATCAAGTTGTCACCGCCCACGCCATTCTGCTTGGAGACCGCATCAACACGTCCGGCATTGAAGCTGAGACGTTATCGACTTCTCCGCTTGCGATCCGGATAGACAAGGGAGGCATTGCTGTTCTCTTTCGCTACGGCGTTGTGGTGCAGATTGGCCTGTCCCCGCAGCAGGAACAGGAATTCTTGGAAAAATTGTCCGCCCGCGTATCAGGCAGGCTCGATCGATACGAGGAAGAAACCGCGGTCATAAAGCTTGTGGACGAAGATGAGGAGCAGGTCCCGGCGGGAGGACCAATCCTGGTAAGGGCGATGTCTCCGGAGAGGCTGCTGGTTATTTCCGATGTTCTAGCCAAGAGCGTGGTGCTCGCGCATGACGAACGGCGGGTGGCCGAAGTATTTGAGGTGATCGAGCCATTTGCCCGGGAGTTGGCAACACGCGGAAAAGCGCGTCTGAACCGGACCGGCATTCTGAGGCTGATCGGAAACGCCCTGCTGGTACAACACCGGGTGTCCGGTCGGGTCGCCATCACCGAGAAACCGGATGCCCTGTGGGACCGT
>DASSGM010000195.1:0-13061 GCA_035693465.1 Bradyrhizobium sp.
AAGGATATTGGGGCTCGCCGCTCAATCTGCCTGGTGTTTTAGGAATTTGCCGTGCGCTTTGCGGTTTCGACGAGCGTCAATCTGGTCGATGGCACGCCGGCCTTCACAAGTCCTTCACGATAGTGGGCGATGTCAGCCGGATTTTTCCAATGGAAATTCCTCAAGTGCCGCTCGACGGTCAGGCCGGGATAGTTGGTCAGCAAGACTTCAGCCGCCTCAGCCGCTTCCTCACTCCGTCCCAATTGCGCGAGCGCCGCCGCCCTGACTGCAAGCACCTGAAGATGATTAGGATTCGAATACAGCGCTTCGCGCGCCCAGGACAGCGCGGCATCATATTGCCGCAGCAAATAGTGGCTGAACGCGTTCGTCGCCGCAAATTGATATCTGGGATCGGTGTTTCCGCGCTGCGCAGCCATCGAGAACAGCTCAATGGCCTGCCGATGCTCGCCGCTCATGAAGTGGCACATGCCGAGAACGCCGCGGGCGCCCATGTCGTACGGGTTTAGCTCGACCGCCCGTTTCGAGGCGTCCATCGCAGCCTCGTAATGCCCTTCCATCGCGTGCAGGTACGACAGGATGGAAAATGCAAAGGACGAGCGCGGATCGAGCCGTACGCTGCTTTCGGCCAGGCTCATCGCGGTGGTCCAGAATTCGCGCGTGCTCTTTATCCATCCAAACTGGGTGCCCTGAATCATGATGGTGGCGAGATAGGCGCGGGCGATCGATAGCGTCGGATCGAGCGCAATGGCTTCCTTGAACAGGCTGATCGAGGCTTCGTAGTCCGCCTTGGTCTGACGATAATAGTGCGAAAGCCCCTTCAAGAACCGATCCCAAGCGGTCAGATCATTCGACGGAGGCCGGGGTGGGGCGGAAGCTTCCGCGCGATAGATCTCCGCGGCTATCGCGGCGGATAGACTGGTGGTGATCTCGTCCTGCATCGCGAACAAATCGCCGATGTCCCGGTCATAGCGGCCGTTCCATAATTGCTCGCCGCTTTCGGGGGCTATCAGTTCAGCGGTGACACGAATTTTGCTTCCGGCACGCCGCACCGAACCCTGGATCAGGTATGTCGCGTCAATCTCGCGCGCGATGAGGCGGGTGCTCACGTTCCTGCCCTTGAAGGAAAACGTCGAATTGCGGCTCAGCACACGGTAGAACGATTGCAGCGAGAGCGCGTGCATCAGGTCCTCGGTCAGCCCGTCCGAAAAATACTCATCGCTGCTGTCGCTAAGATTGGCGAAAGGGAGCACTCCGACGATCGCCGTTCGATATTGAGCCGCCAGATTCGACGTCTCCGTCGGTGCCTCCCTGTGCTCCCGGCCCCGGACATCGGATCCGGCCGGTTCCCAGGTCCAGACATGGACTGGCTGTTCAATGTTCTTGAAACGGTGATTGCCGGCATCAACAAAGGCGACGCCCAGATGCTTGCCGGCCTCGCCATGGGCCTTGGCGGAAATGGCCACGCCGCCGGGGGCGGCAACCGATTCAAGGCGGACGGCGATGTTCACATCATCCCCGAAGACTTCGTCTTCATCGGCCATCACATCGCCCATGTGGACGCCCATACGAAATCGCATGACCCGATCGGCCGGGATGTGGTTGTTGCGTTCCGCCATCAGCGCCTGCATCGCGATCGCAGCCTCGATGGCCCCGACGACGCTCGGAAACTCCAGCAGAAAACCGTCGCCGGTGTTTTTCACCAGCCGGCCGCCATGATTGAGGATGATCGGGTAGATCGCGGTTCGATGGGCCTTGAAGGTGGCGTGCGTACCCTCCTCGTCGGCCCCCATCATTCGCGAGTAGCCGGCGACGTCAGCGCAGATTATCGCAGCTAGGCGTCTTTCCATCTCCTGTGCTCCTGCCGCGGCAGATAGCACGGTAGGTGCGGGTCGGCTAATCAAATCGAATGGTTAAGTGTGCTTCGTTCCCTCGGAAACAACTGGCCATCTGCGCACGCAGCTTCAGCGCGCTGCCGCGTCCGGCGAAGCAATTGGTGGAGCATCTGCGCAAGGCCGCGCTATAGCTTCACTTGGTCGTCTGCAGCCCTGCGTCCTTGATGACCTTGGCCCACTTCCTGGCCTCGCTGTCGATAAATCCGCGGAAATGCTCAGGGGTATCGCCCGCCAGGGTGAGGCCCTGTTCGGCGAGCTTTTCCTTGACCGATGGATCCGCCATCGCCGCGTTTGCAATGCGGTTGAGAGCGACAACGATGGTCTCGGGCGTCTTTGCCGGCGCGACCATGCCGTACCAGTTCTCGATCAACAGATCCGGCATGCCGACTTCCGCGGTGGTCGGCACGTCGGGCGCGGTGGGCACGCGCTCGGGAGCGCCGAGCGCGATCGGGTGCAACGTGCCGGCCTTGATATGCGGCAGCAATACCGGCAGATCGAGGAAGGCCATCTGCACCTGTTGGCCGAGCAGATCGTTTATGGCGGGTGCCGCGCCGCGATAGGGCACGTGAACGACGTCGATGTTCGCCGTCAGCTTGAACAGCTCGCCGGCGAGATGCGGCAGGCCACCAACGCCAGCGGAGGCAAAATTGAGCTTGCCGGGCTGTGCTTTCGCAAGCGCGACGAGTTCAGCCATGTTTCGGGCGGGAACGTTGCCTGCAACGACGAGCATCTCCGGCACGGTCACGACCAGCGCGACCGGCGCGAAATCCCTGCTCACGTCGTAGGGGACCTTTTCCATCGTGGGGCTGATGGCCAGGGCGCTCGCGCTGACGATCCCGATGGTGTAGCCGTCGGGATTTGCTTTGGCCACCGCATCGGTGCCTAACACGCCGGCCTGTCCGCCGCGATTGTCGATCAACACGGGCTGCCTTGTGAGCTCCGACATCCGCTGACCGATCACGCGCGCGATGATGTCGTTCGGACCGCCGGCCGGGAACGGCACGATCAGCCTGATCGGCTTGTTCGGAAAATCCTGCGCCGCAGCCAAATCCGGCAACAGCAGCACCGATAATCCGATCGCCAGTGCGCCAAGGGTTCTCATGCTGGCCCGGGGTCGCACACTAGCTGTTGAGCAGCTTGAGCGCCGCCTCATGCACGCGCGAATCCCCGGCCGCGATGATGCGGCCGCCGCCCTGGGCGGGCTTGCCCTCCCATGTCGTCACGATGCCGCCGGCGCCGCTGATGATCGGAATCAGCGCCGCGATATCGTAGGCTTTCAACTCGGTCTCGATCACAAGATCGAGATGTCCGGCGGCGAGCATGCAATAGGAATAACAATCGCCGCCGTAGCGCGTCAGCCGCACTGCATTTTCGACGCGGGCGAAGGCAGCACGGTCGGCGGCATTCATCAAAAGCGGACTTGTGGTGTAAGAGGTCGCCTCTTTCAGGGCTGCGCAGCGCCGCACCGCCAGTTTCCGTTCGCCCGACGGACCATGGTAATGGGCCGAGCCGCTGTCGCCGGAAAAGCGTTCGCCGATGAAGGGCTGGTGCATCATTCCGAACACCGGCGTGCCCTTGTGCAACAGCCCGATCAAGGTGCCCCACAGGGGAAAGCCCGCGATGAAGGATTTTGTGCCGTCGATCGGGTCCAGCACCCAGACATATTCGGCGTCTTCGCGCTCATTGCCGAATTCCTCGCCGACAATGCCATGTTGGGGAAAACTCGCCTTGATCAGCCGCCGCATCACCGCTTCCGCCGCGCGGTCGGCTTCGGTCACCGGATCGAAATCGTGATTGGTGCTTTTGTTGTCGATGCTCAGCGAGGTCCTGAAGAACGGCAGTATGGTTTCGCCGGAGGCAGTCGCGAGGCGGCCAATGAAGGCGGTAAAGTCGATGACCGTCACGGCTGTTCCTTAAGGCTTGCGGGGCATAGAAAGTCTTAACGCTTGCCTAGCCCAATCCGGCAAATCGCGCACGGTTAACGGACGCCGATTGGCCGACCGCCTTCGCTATTTTTCGGTTTCGAATCAGCCGGCGCAGCGGTTTATTTTCTAATGACGGGAACAATCACGAATCCGAGACTGCAGCGGCAGCAATCGCCGGATCAAGCGGATTCGATGGCGAGCAAACGATTAATAGATTGAAATCACAAGACAAATCGCCAAGTGCTGCTTCTTTGGCACAGCGCCTGAATTTGCGAATTGTGCACTGGAAAGTGAGGTAAAAGCCCTTGCCTTTTGTGCAGCGCGGTCGCATATTGTTGCAATGCGGTAGCGCTTCGCGTTATCGCTGCCCTCCTTGGGCGTTTCCTCCCTAGACTTGGGCCGCTTGTTTACTCAAGCGGCCCTTTTTTTCTTTCGATCATTCTTTTTTACGCATCGTTCCGGGGCGCGAGTGAGAACGCGCGAACCTCAGATGTGCAATTGCAGATCGGGGAACCTGGAGATTCGGGTTCGATGCCTTCGCATCGCCCGGGAATGACGACAATGGGTGGAAACCGCCTCTATTCCGCCGCGGCCTGGAACGGCCCCAGGTCGCCAAGCCGAACCGCGGCCAGGGCGTCGGCGAGGCTCGCGAAATCCGCGACCACCTGCGCAAATCGTGGCCCTCGCTCGCGCCGCCGCTCATCCATGTAAATGGCGCGGTTGAGTTCGAGCTGGATGGCATGCAGTCCGGATGCCGGATTGCCGTAGTGCTCGGTGATGAAGCCGCCGGCATAAGGTTTGTTGCGCCCGACCGAATAACCCAGCGCGCTCATGGTTTGCTCGACCATGTCGGGCAAAAGCGCCGCGCAACTGGTGCCATAGCGGTCGCCGATCACCACGTCCGGCCGCCGCGGCTCATCGCGCGATACCCCGATCGACGGCATCGAATGGCAATCCACCACCACCACCGTTCCAAACGCCTGGTGCGCCTTGTTGATCAGCCGCCGCAGCGCCCGGTGATAGGGCTTGTAGAGCGCCTCGATCCGCGCCAGCCCGTCGTCGACCGAAAGACGCTCGCGGTAGATCTCCTGGCCGTCGCCGACCACGCGCGGAATGGTGCCGAGACCGCCGGCAACCCGCATCGATCGGGTGTTGGCAAAGCTCGGCAACCGCCCTGCGAACATGCGCGGATCGAGTTCGTACGGCTCCCGGTTGACGTCGACATAGGAGCGCGGAAAATTGACCCGGACCACCGGAAAACCACGATCGCTCAAGCCCCCGATCAATTCGTCCATGAACGAATCCTCTGAGCGGCGCAGCGAGGTCAAATCGATCCGCGAGGCGTTGAGGAAATCGTGTGGATAGACTGAGCCGGAGTGCGGAGAGTTGAAAATGATTGGCGCCCGCCACGCGGCCGGCTCCACGATCTCGAACGGAGGCGACAGTTTGCCATTAAACTGGGTCATCGTCGGACGCTGTTCCTGGAATCCGTTGTTCTGGAGCCGTCACTACTGCCGGAAAAACGGAGCTTTTATGAGTACGCATTGTCGATAATCACAATCGTTCTGCCAAGCGAAAAGATCCTCGAACAGGCTGGAACGTATCCAGGACCAGGGAAAAGGCCGGCCTCGATTGATTTGAGGCGCATTCCGGTACAGAAATAGCGCCGCGAACCACCGACTGCGTTCCGCTACCCTTTCACCCGAAATTTACCCTCTGTCGGGCTTAGTGAGCGGATTGATCTCTAATTGGGATTCGACGACCACCCGCCATGCACAAGATCCTCCTCGCCGAAGACGACAACGACATGCGCCGCTTCCTGGTCAAGGCGCTGGAAAACGCCGGTTTTCAGGTCTCGTCCCATGACAATGGTCTGTCGGCCTATCAGCGGCTTCGCGAGGAACCGTTCGAAATGCTGCTCACCGATATCGTGATGCCGGAGATGGACGGCATCGAACTGGCGCGCCGCGCCTCGGAACTGGATCCTGACATCAAGATCATGTTCATCACGGGCTTTGCCGCAGTGGCGCTCAATTCCGATTCCGAAGCGCCGAAGAATGCCAAGGTGCTGTCCAAGCCGGTCCATCTTCGCGAATTGGTCAGCGAAGTGAACAAGATGCTGGCGGCCTGATTCGCGATCCAGATCCGGGCCGAGCATCCTTGCCTGCCCGCTTTGGAGCCGATATACGGACCCCACCCGTCAGACAGTTCCAGGGCGCGTAGCTCAGCGGGAGAGCACCTCGTTGACATCGAGGGGGTCACAGGTTCGATCCCTGTCGCGCCCACCATTCACGGTCTTGACCGCCGTTTCAATTTCTCGCGGTGAAGACGTGCGCCTGCATCATTCCATCCACCGGCCCAGGTCCGAATCGTGCGCTGATCCTGCTGGCGGCCGCTTCGGTTGCCTCCGCCAGCCGACTGGCGTCCCGGGCCTCGATCTCGTTGCGAAGCGGGCTTCCCTGGCAAAAGCCGATGGCCGGATCGCGGCAGGTCGGTGCCACGCTGCGCCGCGTCAGGGTTTCCACCGCAACGTTGGTGAAGCCGGTGCTGCGGAGTTCGGCGATGACAGCTTGTTGATCGTGATAACCGTGAGGAATTCGGGCCAGAAAGCGCGGGGGGTCGTTGGCGAACATATCGGCGACTGCCGCGGTGACGAGATCTGCGAACTCATTGTGCTCGATCTTGTCCCAGACGTTGAAGATGAAGTGGCCACCGGGTTTCAAGACGCGCCGCGCCTCCTGGTAGGCTTGCTGCTTGTCGGGAAAGAACATCACGCCGAACTGGCAGACCACGGCATCGAATGCGCGGTCGGGAAACGGCAGGGCCTGGGCATCGGCTTGCTGCCAGCTCACACGGCTTGACGGGATCGCTTTGGCGGCATGGTCCAGCATGGGCTGGTTCAGATCGGTAGCGACGATACTGCCGCGGGGAGACAACGAGCGCTCCAGCGCGCGTGTGACGATTCCGGTGCCGGCGGCCGTCTCCAGCAAGCGCTCTGCATTGAGAGCCGACAACCGGTTGGCGAGGTCTTGAGCGTAAGGCTCGAAAATGAGCGGGCCGAGATATTTGTCGTAGATCGAAGGAATCGAACCCGAAAAAACTGCATCCGTCGTCACGGCGACTCCTCCATCTTCATCGCACAAATTCGAGGCATGACTCAGTAAAGCCAATCAGGACAGGTCGAGCAAGATGACGTCTTGTGCGGTTCGACGCTTGGCGATGACCGAACCGCTAGCATGCGGCGACGCGAGTCGTCTGGCTTCTGCCGATTTGCATCCGCAAATGTTGGGTGGCCGTGGAACAGCCCGAAGGGAGCGCACGTTAGCACCTTGGTACGCGCGAGCCGGATCATCGGAAGATATTGTTCCTGACAGAAGAACCATGCGGATTGCTCAAATCGCCCCTCTGGCCGAAAGCGTCCCCCCAAAACTTTATGGCGGCACCGAGCGGGTCGTTGCCTGGCTGGTCGACGAACTGGTGGAGCTTGGACATGACGTCACGCTGTTCGCCAGCGGCGATTCGGTGACGCGCGCGAAGCTTCATTCGGTCTGGCCTCGCGCGCTTCGGCTCGGCCGACCGCGCTCGGATCCGATTGCGGCACAGACAGTTCTGCTCGAAGCGATGTCGCGGCGGGCCGCCGAGTTTGAGGTGATTCACGCCCATATCGACTGGCTGCATCTGCCATTGCTAGGCCGGCTCGGCGTGCCCTTCGTCACCACCATGCATGGGCGGTTGGATTTGCCGGGTCTGCCGGATGTTGTCAGCCGCTTCCCCGGCGCTCCCTTCGTTTCCATTTCAAACCATCAACGCACCCCGCTCGGCGAGGCGAATTGGCTTGGCACCGTCTATCATGGCCTGCCCGCCGATCTTCTCCATCCCAGCTTCGAAGCCGGATCTTATCTTGCCTTTCTCGGCCGGCTCACCGCCGAGAAGGGCCCGGATGCCGCCATCGGTATTGCGCGTGCCGCGGGAATGCCGCTTCGCATCGCCGCGAAAGTACCGCGCGGGGAGAGGCGTTACTTCAAGGAACGGCTTGAACCGCAAATCGACGGCGATCAGATCCGGCTGATTGGCGAAGTTGATGATGGGGCCAAGCAGAAGTTTCTCGCCGATGCTTCCGCTTTGCTGTTTCCGATCGACTGGCCGGAGCCGTTCGGCCTGGTCATGATCGAGGCCATGGCATGCGGCACGCCGGTTATCGCATTCCGATCCGGCTCGGTGGCGGAAGTGGTCGATGACGGCGTGACCGGCTTTGTCGTCGATGGGGAAGCCGAAGCCATCCAGGCGATCAAGCGGCTCGGCGAACTCGACCGGCGGCAGATACGTGCGCGATTCGAGCAGCGCTTTACCGCGAAGCGGATGGCGGAAGACTACCTTCGTCACTATGAAAGGCTGGTGGAGACTGGACGCACATCGCTCAACCGTCCGCTTGCTCCGACGATTGTGCCGCAGGAATGATCGAAGTCAGCTCGGTCACAGGCCCTGTTTTAAGTTCTACCGTGAGAGTCGCTCGATGGTCCTGACCGCGTGCGTGGGGCCGCGCCACCCCAGGAATTTCAGTTTTTTATTTTCGAGCGCATCGGTGGCCTCGAAAAACTTCTCCAGTTCCTCGACCGCCCGTGCAGGAAGGCGCCGCACATCCTGCAAATCGCCCTCGAAAGGCGAACGCTCGGGCACCGCGAAAATTCGGTCGTTCCTTTCTTCCGAACCGTCGGTGATTTGCAGGACTTCGAGTACGCCGATCGGTTTGCAGCGGAGCACCAAGCCGGGATAAGTCGCAGCGTCGTGGATCACAAGAACATCGACAGGGTCGCCGTCTTGCGCCTTGGTTGAAGGGACGAAACCCCAATCGTAAGGATACGTCAGTCCGACAAGCAATGGTTTTGCCAGAGTGAAGGCACGGAGCTTTGCATCGAATTCCAGTTTGCAACGGCTGCCCCGGGGGGTCTCTATCACCGCATGAATGAGTTTCTTGTCGGCCCAGGTTGGAAGCTTGGTGAGATTCGGCATTACTCTGGCTCTGTTTCCAGCAAGTTGAACGCATTTGAAAAGCGCCGTGACGAGCGGCACGCCAACCCCAACTGATCTGGACGCCAGGCCGTTCCCGAGGAAGTAATCGTTACCGGACAATATTTGAAACGCTCCTGGCGAGCGCTCTGCCGATGCAATCGTAGCCGTCGGCGGTATGATGCAATCCATCCCAGGACACCAGCGCGCTCGGCGACACGCCGGCTTCAATTGATTTGCGCATCAGCGCAAAGCGGGAGAAAAATCCGATCTTCTCCTGGCGCGCGACCTCGGAAATGATGTCTTCCATCTTCGAGTAATAAGGAGAAGCAAGAACCATCGGCGCATATTGCAGGTCCATGAGTATGACGTCCGCGCCGCCTGCCTTCAGTATCTGGACGCCCTGCAGAACTTTGCTCTTGAGCTGGTCGTCGGGATGACCGCCCCAGGCGACGTCGTTGGTGCCCAGCTGCCACACGACCAGATCAGGCCTGTGAGCAAGCACGTCGCGTTGGAAGCGCGCGACGTTGCCTTCGATGGTATCGCCGACCCGTCCGCTGTTGACGACTTCAATCGCGGCATTTGACCGAAGTCTCACGAGTTCCTTGCGCATCACTTCCGGATAGGTGGCGGCGGAGCGAAGAACCCATAATCCGACCGTCGAGGAAGATCCAACGGCGACGATCGAAAGCCGTTCACTTGATTTCAATCTTGCCGAGGTGCGAGGCAGCCGGGCGCCTAAAGTGAGATCCCGATTCACCGCGAGGCAGGTCTCGGCAGGTGTCCCCGGCAACTGCTCGGAAAGCGCGAGTTCGAATGATGCGATGAGTATCATCGCACCGAGTGAGAGGATTCTGACAGTGATGGACAGTAAGTGTTGCACGGCTTCTCAGTGACTATGCACCGACGCAATAGGCGCTGTTGTAATGCTGTTCAAAAACCCCCCGGTGCATTTACGTGATGATGTGGGTTGATGGCCGAACCTCAACACAGTAGTAGGATGGAACATCCATTTCAATGATTTGCAAATCGAGCCGCCGGTTCCGCGGGCGACGTCCGGCGATTGACATAAGCGGCGCTGGACGCCATCGGTGAGATTGCTAGGGTACAACGGGCATTGTGGACGGGCGTAAGCGATGAATCATGCAAGCGCAAAAGATCAAAGCCTTCCGGCATTTAACGACAGCATGCAGCGGCAGGCTGGAGCGGAAGCGAGCACCATCGTCGCCAAACGCCTAGTGTTTCACCTTGGCGGCTACGATCCAATCACGCCTTACGTTGTCGCACAACGACGCTTTGTGCGTGAGCTCGCGAGATTCGAACGTACCTGGTCGGCAAAAGCTTCAATGGGTGCGCTGGATGAGACCCCCGATCAGGCGAAATGGAGCGTGACCACCCAAGGTCCAAATTGGCAGGTGCAATCGGATTACCGGCTTGTCCGCTGGGACGACGTCATCGAAGATTTCAACGGCCAAACAGTTTGGCGCCGCGTTCCCCTCGGCATCATTGCCTTCCTTGATTTCATCTGGTCCGGCGCCCTTTGGGGCTATCTCCGCACCAATTGGCATTATGCCGTATTTTTTCTCTATCCTTTCGTGATGTTTGGATTGTTTGTGGCAGCCGCCTGTGCGGCGGGGGCCTACGCATGGCACAGAGCCGATTCGATCGCGCTCGCCGCCGCCGCGACTTTGTTCGTGATGTCGGCACTGATGCTCGGGCCGTGGCGCTGGATGCACCTGGACATGCTGTTCGACGACTGGATCTTCGCGCGCGATTATGTCCGGAGCGGCAATGCAAATCTCGAAAACAGGCTGGACAATATCGCGCGGGAGCTGGTTGTTGCCGCCCGCGGTTCCAGCGCCGACGAGATTGTCGTGGTCGGCCATAGCCTCGGCGCCGCTCTTGCGGTGAATCTTCTTGATCGTGCGTCGAAACTGGAGCCCTCGCTGGGTTCGACCGGCACCCCGATAACTTTCCTGTCGATCGGGTCCTCCATCCTCAAGGTCGGACTGCACCGCGCGGCCGGCCGTTTTCGCGCAGCGGTTGAACGGGTCGCCAAAGCGCCCGGCATCCTGTGGGGTGACTTTCAGGCTCGGATCGACATCATGAATTTTTATGACGTCGACCCGATGGCTGAAATGTCGCTGCCGAGCAAGCCCGGTCCTGTCATCAGGCTGGTCGAGTTGGGCCGCATGCTGGAGCACAAGGTCTATCGGCGCATGCGCTTGAGGTTCTATCGGCTGCACAGCCAGTTTGTCAGCGGCAACGACAAGCGAGCATCATATGACTACTTCATGCTGGTGTGCGGACCTGTCTCGGCGAGATACCAGACCCTGGCCTCCGATGGCGCGCTTTCGATGATTGGCGAGGACGGCTCTCTTAAAGACACGCCTGCTCAAAGCGCGGGCCTATCTGAACGGGCGCCACGAACCTTCGCCCTATGACCCCGGCGATCGCGAAAATCGCATTCGTGGTGCTGGCCGTCGGCTGGTACCTGATCCGCTACGAATATGCGCGGCGTTCTCGTCGCGCACCGGTTGTACGCAGCGCCCGCGGTCCGCGCGAGACGGCGTTGCTGCTGGTTTCCCTTACCGGTCTCGGTATCGTTCCCTTCACTTACATCGCAACCGGCATTCCTCATTTCGCGGACTATTCGTTTCACCCCTGGCAAGCCTGGCTTGGCATTTTCGTTGCGGTGGCCTCGCTCGTCATGTTTCGACTGACGCACCGGGCGCTGGGGCGAAACTGGTCGGTCAGCCTCGATGTGCGGGAAGACCATCAATTGATCACCGACGGAATTTACCGAAGGATTCGCCACCCGATGTATTCCGCCTTCTGGCTCTGGGCTCTCGCCCAGGCGCTGTTGCTGCCAAACTGGGTAGCGGGCTTGGCCGGATTGGTCGGTTTCGGAATTCTGTTCTTCGGCCGAATCGCCGAAGAGGAACGAATGATGCTGGAGGCCTTTGGCAGCCGCTATCACGACTATATGGCACGCACCCACCGGATCATTCCCTTGATATTCTAGAGCTCTGCGGAATTGATTCCTATTAGCGTGGTTTTTTTGCAACATCTCGCCAAGAAAGCATTTAACTACCCGGAGTTTCATTGCGCCGAAACGATGCTCAAGTTAGCTTCGCAGCATCAATTGGCACTTGGGAGATCTAATATGCTGAAATTCGTAATCTTGGGGACTGCGTCCTTGGCCCTGGTCGGTTCTGCGGCTGCTGCAGATCTTCCGCGCGCGCAACCGGTTTACACGCAAGCACCCGTCGGAAAAGCGCCAATTGGCAAGGCTCCGGTCGGCAAATACCCGGTCGGCAAAGCCCCAGCCCCGATCGTTACCAAGGGTTGAGATTGCTACGCGGCCGTCCCGCGAACCCACATTGGTGGAGACGCGGGATGGGCTTGGCGAGTTGCGGGCGATGGCTGGTTAAGGGTTCGAACGTGGCAATAGCGAATCGGATAGTGCGGGGCCCGCTGTTTATAGCGGGAGTTTTTATCCTTGCAGCCATCGGGACCGGGAGCAGCAGCGCGCAGCAGGTGACGCAGCACGCGGCCTTGCAGACCGATCTGCAGGGTCTGCAAGACAACGCCAAGCGCAGCCAGGTGAGAAAGCCACGGGTTGCAACGGCGGTTGCCGCAACCGACCCCGCCACACCTGAGACCGGCGCGCAGCCAGCCAAAAAGCCCCAGGCTGCCGGCAAGGGTCCCTATTATGTGGACTTCAGGGCCCGGACAGCGGCGAGCTATGGCCACGCCTTCGTTTGGTACGGCAAGACAAGCGAAAAAGCGGTCGAAGTCGCGGGCCTGCACCCGGCCGGCGACGAGGTGCCCTACATATTGGGTCATCTGATGTGGGTGCCTTCGGAAACCGGAGCGAGCTACGGCGACCTCGACCCGCAGTACCTGACTGCGAACTACCGGGTGTATTTGAACGAGGCGGATGCAAAGAAGGTCTTCGCCTACATCAAGCACCTCCAGGCGACCTCTCCGCTATGGAACGCCCAAACAACCAACTGCACGGCCTTCATCGGCCGGATCGCGAGCTACATGGGCTTGAAGGTGCCGTTCCATCTGCAGAGGCCCGAGAATTATGTAAACGAGCTCAGGGCGCTGAATGGCGGCCGCAAAATGGTGCAGCTCGCCCCGGATGCGAGCGTCCAGTAGGTCGGCTGGCATCACGGCTCGGGTTTTCTCGTCAGACAGCAGTAATTTCACCCGCGAATCAGGGAAGGCC
>DASSGM010000196.1:0-5514 GCA_035693465.1 Bradyrhizobium sp.
AAAACAAAAACCGTGGGAGGACAGGATGATTGTGGTGACCGGCAGCGTGACGGCGCGGGAAGATTCTCTCGACGAGGTTCGCAGATTGAGCCTCGAACACGTTCATCGCTCGCGCAAAGAGCCTGGATGCATCTCTCACGCCGTGCATGTCGATTGCGAGAACTCACTGCGGCTGGTGTTCGTCGAGCAGTGGACCGACCGCGCCGCGCTATCGGCGCATTTTGCGGTCCCCGCCTCGCGAAATTTCGTGCGCGCGCTGCAGCCACTCGCCGCCGCAGCCACGACGATCGAGATTTACGACGCCACCCGGCTGGAAAATCTCTAGATCAATCAATGCATAGCTGGATTGCCATACCAATTTCATATTGCAATGCAACATGAGGCCTCCTAGGTATTTCAGATCAGAAAAGGGGCCCGAATGAGCGAAGACTGGAATACGAAATATGGACGGCGGCGCGTCCGTCGCGATCCGCCGACGCTGGATGAAGCCATCTTCGCTGCGATCGGCATCACCGACGACCAGGAAGCGCAGGCTGAAATCGCCGCTTCGCTGATGGGGTTGCCGATCGAATCGGTGCAGGCCGAAGTGAAGAAGGCCGGGCGCCTCTCGGCGCGCTCTTCGACGCGGGTGATTGCGGGCGAGCAAGGCGCGCAGCGCTCGGTCGTGGTCGAGCGCCGCATTGTCAGAAGATTCGGCAACGACAAGCGCACCGGCACGTAGCTCAGAGCGGTAAGAATAGTCGGCGGCCTTCCGAAAATATCACGCTAAAACGAGATGGGATCATGATCCGATTAACCCGGATCATGATCCAGACGCGCCTCTATGCGTGACGCTGTGCTATTCGGCCCAGGCCATACATTCCGAGATACAACTGCCAATACGCGCGGTAGAAATTGATCATTGCGCGTGCGGCATAGATCGGTGTCGCGATCGCGAGCCCTGCAAACGGCGATGCCGGCTGTTGGGTTAGATCGATGCTGCCGGTGGATTCGCCCTGGCGGAAGGTCAGGTGCGCGCCGAACTTGTTCGCAAGCGCCCGCATCGCGTGGTTCTGCGCGCCGGTCGTGATGCGCAGCGAGCGGTAACCCTTCGATCGCGCTTCTGCGATCAGTTTTCTGAACAGGATGCTACCGACGCCCTGCCGCCGCACGCTGGCCTCAACGCTGAAAGCGATCTCCGGTAGCGAATCCGGGGATTGATCCGGCGGATGCAGCTCCGCCGCGCCCCGTACCACGCCGTTTTCGAAATAGGCAATGATGATCGTGCCGTCGTCGGCGCATTTCGCGGCATAGCCTTCGATGAAGCTGTCATCCATGAAGCCCTGGAAGCGGTCATGACGGCTCACGTGATCGAGCCGCAACAGATGATCGCGCAGCAGCGGCAATTCCTCCTGCTGACGCAGGACCCGAACATTGCCCTTGGCACGTGTCGAATGGGTGAGATCTTGGTAGGTCACGTCATAACTCCTCTTGGATGGCCCTCGAGGAGGCGTCGAATCCCTAGACCACAAATATTGTGCATTGCACCATGAAATTCAAGGCCTGTTCCGCCTCAAATAACGGCAGTGGCGCGGGCTAAATCCTTAACAAATATTCATAAATCGAACGTCGGCGACTGTTTCGCCATCAGACGCGTATCAGAGCACCATCTGCGTCTGTGTCACCACGGCGACAAGTCTACCGTCCTCAGTCTCAAGCCGCGTCTGCCAAACCTGGGTGCGCCGTCCCCGATGTATCGGCGTCGCGGTTGCGATCACCGTCATGCCCACTTTCGCACCGCCGATGAAATTGGTCTTGCTTTCGATTGTGGTGGTCCCTTTCGCGTCCTCAGGCAAATTGATCACGGTCGCGGCCGCCCCGACCGAATCCGCAAGCGCCATGATCGCGCCGCCATGAAGCGCATGTCCGAGCGTGCAGAGATCCGGACGAACCAGCATCCGCGCCACCACGCGATCACTGTCGGCTTCGGTGAAGGTCACGCCTTTCAGCTCTGCAAAAGGCATTTTCATCGAATGGATTTTTTCAAGTGGCGTCATGATAGGTAGTCCCCATGTTTGCCAAGCTAGTCAACCGGATGATCCGCGAACCCGGTCCGCCATGACGGATTTATACCAGGCATGTTCTTGAAACGATTACCTGCGAGGTCAACCCGGTAATGACGTTCGCGGGCGCGTGACAACCAAATTATTATCCGCCATATCATCCACCATGCGCCAATTTCCACCCCGCCGCATCGTTTGTCTCACCGAGGAAACCGTCGAGACGCTGTATCTGCTGGGCGAACAGGACCGAATCGTTGGCGTTTCCGGCTATGCGGTCCGACCGCCGCAGGTCAGGCGCGAGAAGCCGCGGGTATCGGCATTCATCTCCGCCGACATTCCGAAGATCCTGAAACTCGAGCCGGACCTCGTTCTTGCTTTCTCGGATTTGCAGGCTGACATCGTTGCCGACCTGGTTCGCGCCGGTGTCGACATCCACGTCTTCAACCAGCGTGACATCGCGGGTATTTTGGCGATGATCCGCACGCTGGGCGCGCTGGTCGGCGC
The DNA here is from genome assembly GCA_035693465.1 of Bradyrhizobium sp. Taxonomy (GTDB): domain Bacteria; phylum Pseudomonadota; class Alphaproteobacteria; order Rhizobiales; family Xanthobacteraceae; genus Bradyrhizobium. The sequence continues at coordinate 2,547 of DASSGM010000196.1, forward strand.
GGCCGAGCGCGCCAACCAACTCGCCGCCAGCTACGAGCAGCGTCTCACCGCGATAGCCTCCGCCGCCCCGCATGCGGCAAAGCCAAAAGTCTATTTCGAGGAATGGGACGATCCCCTGATCAGCGGCATCGGCTGGGTCTCCGAACTGATCGAGATCGCCGGCGGCGAAGACGTGCTGCCGAAGCTGCGCTTTCAAAAGGCCGCGAAAGACCGGATCATCTCGCCGGATGTCGTGCGCGCCGCGGCGCCGGATGTGATCCTGGCGTCGTGGTGCGGCAAGAAAGTCGTTCCGGACAAAATCAGAAAGCGTCCGGGCTGGAACGAGATTCCCGCGGTCCGCAACGACCGCATCGTGGAGATCAAGTCCGCCCTGATTTTGCAGCCCGGCCCTGCTGCATTGACTGACGGGCTGGATGCGATCGTCGCGGCGCTGTGGCCATCCTGAGCGTTCCCGGATGCTGCGCAGCGCGTTGAACCGCGCTAGCCACACGATAAATCACACCTCCTCCACCCCGCACCATTCCGCAATGAACAGCGCGGTGGCTTTGGTCGATTTCCTTAAGGAGTCGAGCTCGACATATTCGTTGAAGCCGTGCATCGCCGCTCCGCTGGCGCCAAAACACAGGCTCGGAATGTTATAGTTCAGGCCATAAAACCGCGTGTCGGTGAGCGCGGTGAAGACGAGATCGGCCACCGCGCCGCCATAGACCGCACTGTAGGCCTTGCCGAATGCGGCTTCTGCCTCCGTCGAATCCTTGAGCTCATAGCCTTCCGACAGGAAGCCGGACCATTCCACGCCGGGTGGATTGTTGGAGAGGAAACGATGATCGCGCGCGGCCGCCGAAATGCAGGCCAGAATCTCGGCCTGGCAGTCGGCGACTGACCAGCCCGGCAATATCGCGATCCGGCAATCGACGTCGCACCATGCCGGCACGCTGGAGGCCCAGTCGCCGCCCTTGATGATGCCGGGATTGAAATTGATCGGGTGCGCAAGTGCCTTGAAATGGCGATCGCTCCTGGCGCGCTCGTTCCATTCCGCCTCGAGCTTTTCCAGCGACAGGATCAAATGATAAGCCGCCGTAATCGCGTTGGAGCCGGAGCCGGCTTCGAACACATGCACGGGATGGCCGCGAACCTTGAGGCGAAACCAGATCACGCCCACCTGCGAGCGCACCATCTTGCCGGATGTCGGCTCGGGAATGAAGCAGCAGTCGGCGCGATAGCCGCGCTGCAGGGTCGAAAGCGCGCCGACGCCGGTGCTCTCCTCCTCGATCACGGATTGAAAGTGAATCCGCGCGGTCGGCTTGAGGCCGGCGGCCGTGATCGCATCGAGCGCATAGAGCGCACCGATGGTGCCGGACTTCATGTCGCAAGCGCCGCGGCCGTACATCCTGCCGTCCTTCACCACGGGAGAAAATGGCGGCGTCTCCCACATCTCCAGCGGCCCGGCCGGCACAACGTCGCAATGGCCCTGCAGGATCAGCGACTTTCCGGCATTGCGCCGGGGACGGTAGGTGCCGACCACCGTGCGCGCCTTGGAAAAATCATGCTCGATTGGGCCGAAGCCGCGCAGATTTTTCAGCTCGTTGACGTCGATATGCCAATCGTCGACCTCATAGCCGCGCTGTCGCAGAAGATCGCCGATCATGTCCTGGCACGGTCCTTCCGCGCCGCGCGTAGAGGGAATTGCGACAAAATCCCTCGTGGTCGCAAGCTGTGCCTCGAAATTGGCATCCACGGCGTCGAGGATTTTTTGTCTGGTATCGGTGGCATTCATCGCGTTGGCTTTCCCGTTGTCGCTTTCAGAATCGCGGGCGCGCCAATACACTCCCGCCCAGGCTTTGGGTGCCATGGAGACACGGATGCCCGGTAACCGCAACATTCTGTATCTCATCATCGGCGCGCTGATCGTCGCGGTGGGCGTGCTCGGCTACAATCTCTATCAGGTCAAGAAGGAACCCGAAGGCCTGCAGATCAATGTCGGCCCGGGCGGGCTGAAGATCCAGAACAAGTGAGATACGGCGCGCCGAAGGTCATGACAGCTTCATCGATTTTGCTGAGCGGTTTCGCGCTGGCCGCGCTCGTGACATCGGCGATGGCCGAGCAGGTCTCGCGCGAGCAGGACATTGTCGACTTGCGGCTCGGCCAGCGCGTGCTTGTCGATGACGGGTCGTGTCCTCCGGGCGAGATCAAGGAAGTTTCCGGCGCCAGGATGACCGCCACCGGAATCCTCCGGGTGCGAAAATGCATTGCGCGCCTGGGGCCGAAGAAAAGATAAGTGCATTTCGTCATCCTGAGATCGGCGGCCCTTCCGGCTAATTTCTGAATTTCCGAATTTTCGCTTGACGGCGGGGTAAAATCAGCACTATAGCGATTCGGTCCCGCCTCCTCTGAGGGGCGTTTCGCGATCGTCACGGACGTAGAGCGCGGGATGCGGTGGACGCGGCGGCGCCAAAGACGAGGGCGCTTGTCGCGTACGGCGAAGTCGTGTGGTTCTGACGCCCCGATCGCTGGCGTCAAATCGGCGGGAAACCGCCGGTGACGGTGTCAATCAAGCGTGGTCACCGGGGAGAGCACGAAGTAAGCCGTAAAACCATTGCGCGGGGAGTGCCGGGTGATTTCCGGTGTGACTCGCGCGAAACGAGCGGCGAGATCGCGAAACTGTGGCCTGAAGGGTGGGCTGTTTGAAATGTGAAGGAGGCAAGCCAGCGCCTCCGTCATGGCGACCAACGGGTCGCGCGAATGCGCGCCCGATGCCAGGCTCCGCGAAGCAATCCAGACCCAGTCATTCCGGAGCGCGCGTGGAGCGCGAACCCGGAATCCAAGGATTCCCAGATGCGCAATTGCGCATCTGAGGTCTGGTGCTAACGCACCATCCCGGATTGACGAAATGTTGGTTGCTTCGTCACTTTGTTCTTCGCAGGGACGAGTCAGCGCGCCAATTGCTTCAGCTCGTGCTGACGTGAGC
>DASSGM010000197.1:0-2609 GCA_035693465.1 Bradyrhizobium sp.
CTGCGTGGTCAGGGCCAGCGCTGGGGACGTTACCGCGAGCGCGGCAAAACCCGCCGCAGCGACGGCGCACAATAATTTTGCTTGAATGGTCATCCTGGTCTCCTTCGGGGCATGGCAATCTCGAGTTCCCTATCCTAGCGCTGCGACGGCGGGTGACAACGAGCTATCAATCGCTGCCCTAAAATATCGTTTCGCGAAATCGGCGCCGCAGCTTGCTTTATTCATCCGCGGTTCAGCATCGCAGCGCGACGTTGCCCGATCTTCAACCCGAGGTGCTTTCAATGACGACAATTTCTTCCCGCGCGGCGGCGACCGCCTTCGCATCCATGCTGCTGGTGAGTTCGGCGTTCGCGCAAACCACCGCGCCGGCCAGTCCTGCGCCCGCGGCACCCCCGGCATCGAAAATGGCACCTGCGGAAAGGAAAGCCGAGAAACCGCGCACCGCGGCCTCGCTCGAATGCTCGAAGGAAGCTGACGCCAAGGGGCTTAAGGGCAAGGAGCGCAAGAAATTCCGTTCTGAATGCAAGAGGGCCGCGGCTGAAAAGGCGAAGTGACCGCGATCCTGTCACCTTCCCTGGATAGGAAGGTCGACGCTGCAACCTGCAGCGCGCCGCTTGCGACTGAACACGCATTGCTGCATGTGCGTGATGCATTTGTCCCCGCTGCGGGGATTTGCCATAAGGCGGCGTGAGCCCCATCCCTGCATCGATGGCATTTGCCATTCCCAGCCGCGCCAAAATCCTCAACGCGCTGGAAACGCTTGTGATCGGCACCGCCGGCGGCGTACTGTTTCTGTGGGCAGGCCTTCCGGGCGGGCTGATTTCCGGGGCCATGATCGCGGTCGGCATCGCCGCGATCGCAGGCCGGCCGCTCGCGGTGCCGCCGATCCTGACCCAGACCGTGCTGGTGCTGCTCGGGATCTCGCTGGGCTCGCTGGTGTCGTGGCAACTGCTGCAGCACATGGGCGCCTATCCGCTAACCATCGGGCTGTTGGCCGTGACCACCTTCTGCTCGACATTCGGCAGCAGCCTATATCTGCAGCGCATCCACGACTGGGACCAGACCTCGGCGTTTCTGGCGGGAAGCCCCGGCGCCTTGTCGCAGATCACCCTGCTGGCGATCGAGAAGGGCGCCGATGTCTCGGCAATCGCGGTGGTGCAGACCATGCGCGTGATCATTCTCACCGCCGCGCTGCCGCTGGTGCTGGCGCTGACCGGGATCGCGCCGTCGTCGCCGCCGGCCGCCGCGGGCGCGATCGCCTCTCCGCTCGAACTGACCGAGCTGATTGCGGCATCGGTGGCGGCGGCCTTGCTGCTGCGGCTGATAAAATTTCCGGCGAGCTGGATGTTCGGCGCGATGATCGGCTCAAGCGTGCTGCATGGCACCGGATGGATCGAGGGCGGCCTGCCGCCCTGGGTGCGCGGGGTGGCGCTGGTCGGGATCGGCGCGCTGATCGGCGCGCGGTTTGCGCGCATGACGGTGAAAACGCTGCTCAGCCACGTCAACGCGGCACTGGGATCGTTTGCCATTGCCATCATCATTTCAGCGATCGTTGTCGCGGTGATCCTGCTGACCACCCATGTGCGGTTCGCCGACATCGTCGTCGCCTTCGCGCCGGGCGCGATGGACGCCATGCTGGCGCTGGCGCTGACGCTGCACATCGATCCGATCTTCGTCGGCGCGCATCATCTGTCGCGCTTCGTGTTCGTCACCATCGCCACGCCCGGCATCGTCCATCTGTTCGGACGCCCGCAGGAAGATGTCGACGATTAGGTTCGCCCGAGGGACCTGGCGATGCCCCATGCCGCGATCGCGGCCATCAATAGCGAGATCAGGAAATTGTAGCCGGCGAGCGACAGGCCGAGGAAGCGCCACTGCACTTCGTCGCAGCGAACCACCTTCACGGTATCGAGACGCTCCAGCAGATTGCCGGCGCTACCGAGATTTCCGACCGGGCCGCTGCAATCGGTCGGCCCCTGCCAAAGACCCCATTCGACGCCGGCGTGATAGGCCCCCAACCAGGCATTGCCGAGCGCGGCAGCCGCCAGAATGCTGAGCCCGGCATAAAGCACCGCGCGCGGCGCTCCCCTCGCCGCGGCAACCGCCATCAAGGCGCCGAGCGGCACCGCCAGATAATAGGCGTAGCGTTGCTCGAAGCAGAGCGGACAGGGGCGGATATCCACCACCAGCTGAAGATACCACGCGCCCGCCAGCGTCGCCGCCGCGATGATGGTGATCGCCAGCGCCGCCGTGAGCGCGGGGTTGGCGTCATGGCGTGCAGAGGGATTTACGACTGAGTGAGACGTCACACTGACCTCCGGGAGCATGACCCGGGAAAGTGGCGGGCCATGCCAAACAACCAAGTAACAGCGTCCTATCGCGCGCGCGTAGCGCTGTCGAGTTGAGAGGCTATCACATACGCGCGGGTTGACCGGCAGGGCGCGCCCGCTATAGTCCGCCGGCTTCGCGACCCAGCCTTGCGGCTGAGCGCGAAAAGCCCCTGTGGCGGAACTGGTAGACGCGCTCGACTCAAAATCGAGTTCCGCAAGGAGTGCTGGTTCGATTCCGGCCAGGGGCACCATCCGCCTTCGCCATGGCTTCGGCGGACA
>DASSGM010000198.1:0-10351 GCA_035693465.1 Bradyrhizobium sp.
CGATCCGCGGCTGCGGATGGTCTGCCATGATGGCGGAGAAGATATCGCATGACGCTTGTCGTCGTCGCCCTATGCAGCGTATCGGCCTTCCTCGGCCTGCCTTTGCTGGCGGCGGCCGTGATGCGATGGTCGGCCGCGACCCGCGTGATTTACGGGGCATGTGTTATCATTTGCCTCGTCGTCTTGGTCGTGGCGTTTACGCAGTTGCTGAGCGCCGGCAGTACGGCATCGTCGCTGCGCCTGCCTCTCGGATTGCCGTGGATCGGCGCTCATTTTCGTATCGATGCGCTCGCCGCGTTCTTTCTCGCCGTGGTCAACCTGGGCGGCGCCAGCGCGAGCCTTTTCGCCATCGGTTATGGCAAGCACGAAAAAGCGCCGGGCCGGGTGCTGCCATTCTATGCGGCGTTTCTCGCCGGCATGAACCTTGTCGTGCTGGCCGACGACGCCTTCACCTTCCTGGTTTCCTGGGAATTCATGTCGCTATCCTCCTGGGCACTGGTGATGGCGCACCATCATGATCCCGAGAACAGGCACGCAGGCTACGTCTACATCGTCATGGCGAGCTTCGGCACGCTCAGCCTGCTGCTCGCATTCGGATTGCTCGCGGGCGGAAGCGGCGGCTATTCATTTGCCGAGATGCGCAGCGCTCCGACCGCGCTCTCCGGACTGGTCTTGATCCTGGCCATTCTCGGCGCCGGCTCCAAGGCGGGACTGGTGCCGCTGCATGTCTGGCTGCCGCTGGCGCATCCGGCAGCGCCGAGCCATGTGTCGGCGTTGATGAGCGGCGTCATGACCAAGGTCGCGGTCTACGGCTTCATCCGTATCGTCTTCGACCTCAGCGGCTCACCGGCCTGGTGGTGGAGTATCGTCATCATCCCGCTTGCCGGCATCACCTGCGTGCTCGGGGTGCTCAGCGCGCTTATGCAGCACGATCTCAAGCGCCTGCTGGCCTACCACACCGTGGAGAATATCGGCATCATCTACATCGGCCTTGGTCTCGCCCTCGCCTTCTCGGCGCATGATATGCGGGCCGCCGCGGCAGTCGCCATGACAGCGGCCCTGCTCCACGTCCTCAATCACAGCATCTTCAAGAGCCTGCTGTTCTTCGGGTCCGGCGCCGTGCTGACGGCGACCGGCGAGCGCGACATGGAGAAGCTCGGTGGCCTTATCCAGCGCATGCCGCTCACTGCCTTTACCTTCCTTGTCGGATGCATGGCGATCTCGGCACTGCCGCCGCTCAACGGCTTTGTCTCGGAGTGGCTCATCTTCCAGGCGATCCTCTTAAGCCCGGACGTCCCGTCCTGGGGCATCAAGCTAATCGTACCTGCGGTCGGCGGGATGCTAGCGTTGTCGGCGGCGCTCGCCGCGGCCTGCTTTGTCAAGGCGTTCGGCGTGAGCTTCCTCGGGCGACCGCGCACAACGGTTGCAGCAGGCGCGGGTGAAGTTGACCGCTGGTCGCTCGCGGCCATGTTCATTTTCGCAGGCTTGTGTTTGTTCATCGGCATTATCCCTGCCCCGATCATCGACGCGCTCGCGCCGACGGTGAAAATGCTGGTGGCCGAACGCATGCCGATGCAGTCCGTCGACCCGTGGCTGTCAATTGTCCCGATCGCCGAGAGCCGCAGTTCCTATAATGGGCTGCTGGTCTTTCTATTTATCACCATTTCGACGCTCGCCGCGATCGAGATCATTCACCGCTTTGCCTCACGCGCAGTGCGCCGCGGTCCGGCCTGGGACTGCGGCTTCCCGGATCCGAGCCCGGCCACGCAATATACCGCCGGCGGCTTCGCCCAGCCCATTCGCCGCGTCTTCAGCGCGCTGTTTGACGCGCGCGAGGATGTCGTGATGCCCGCGCCGGGCGACACCGCGGCTGCGCGGCTCACGCTCGGCGTACGCGACCTCGCTTGGGAGCTACTTTATGCCCCGGTTGGCGGCGCCATCTGGTTCGCTGCCGATCGCCTCAGCCATCTGCAGTTTCTGACCATTCGCAAATACCTGAGCTTGGTGTTCGCGCTGCTTGTCGTCCTCCTGATCTTTCTCATGTTGGTGATGCTGGTATGGTCCTGATCTTCAGTCTCATCGCTCAAGGGGCGCAGATGATGCTTGTGCTCATGCTGGCACCGCTGCTGCTCGGCTATACGCGCAAGCTTAAGGCGCGCCTGCTGCGGCGCCAGGGACCGCCAGTCCTGCAGCCCTACCGTGACCTGTTGCGTCTGATCCGCAAGGAGGCTGTGCTAGCGGAGAACGCATCCTGGCTGTTCCGGAGCGCCCCATACCTGATCTTTGCCGCGACGTGGGTGGCCGCAGCGTTGGTCCCGACTTTCGCGGTGCAACTGCAGTTCAGCTGGACCGCCGACCTGATTGCCCTCACGGCGCTGATCGGCTCGTCGCGTTTCTTCCTAGCGCTGGTGGGGATGGATGTCGGTACCAGCTTCGGCGGCATCGGTTCGAGCCGCGAGATGATGTTTGCCTCGCTCGCCGAGCCGGCGATGATAATGATCGTGTTCACTCTCGCTCTCCTGGCTGGTTCGACCCAGCTCTCGGTCATTGCCGAATTCATGCAGACTCATATCAGCCTGCGTGTGTCGCTTGGACTTGCGCTCATTGCGCTCATTATCGTGGCACTCGCCGAAAATGCGCGCATTCCGGTTGACAACCCGGCCACCCATCTCGAACTTACCATGGTGCACGAAGCCATGGTGCTGGAATACTCTGCCAGGCATCTCGCGGTCCTGGAGTTTGCCTCCGCCCTCAAGCTGTTGCTCTATCTCTCGCTTATCGCCTGCATCTTCATGCCGTGGGGGCTAGCGGTGGCGGGCAGCGGTCTGGCGGACTATGCGATCGGCTTGATCAGCTATCTCGGAAAGCTCGCGGTAGGCGGCTTTCTGCTCGTCGTGTTCGAGACCTCGATCGCCAAGATGCGCGTTTTCCGCGTTCCGGATTTTCTGGGCATCGCCCTGATGCTGGGATTACTCGCTGTGCTTCTACTCTTCGTGTCGCGGAGCTTCTGATGAACACCTTTCCCCTTGATGTCGCGCATATGCTGGCCGGCGGTATGGTGCTGGTGAGTTTCATGTTGCTCTACCAGGATCGTATGTTTGCGCTACTCAACGTTTTTGCGCTGCATGCTGTGGTGCTCTCCGCCTCGGTGGCTTGGCAGGCTTACATCCAGAATGCACCGCACCTCTACGTTCCAGCCGCGATCGCCCTCGTGCTCAAAGGCATCATCATTCCAACAGCGCTGCACCGTGTCGTGATCCGACTCGGTATCCATCGAACAATCGAGACCGTCGTCGGCATTGGGCCGACCCTGCTCTTTGGCGTGGCGCTTACGGCACTCTCGATGGTCGTCATGCTCAAGGCGGCGGAAACGGCCGATCCGTTGGCGCGCGAAGATCTCGCATTTGCCTTGTCGATTTTGTTGCTCGGCTTGCTGATGATGGTGACGCGGCGCAACGCGGTTAGCCAGATTGTCGGTTTCATGTCGATCGAGAACGGCTTGATCCTGGCGGCCACGGCTGCCAGAGGCATGCCGCTCGTCGTTGAGATCAGCGTGGCATTCTCGGTTCTGATTGCCTTCATCGTCATCGGCGTGTTCCTGTTCCGCATCCGCGAGCGGTTCGATTCCGTCGAGCTTCAGGCGCTCGACGAGTTTCGCGGAGAGCGACGGTGAACAATTTATTCATCCAACTTTCGTTCGAGCCGCTGACTGCTGTACTGGTTATCCCCGCCGTGACTGCGGCGATACTGGCGCTGTTGCCCAACTATTGGGTCGCCGCTCGCCTCAATGTGCTAGCTACGTTGCTCACGTTGATCGCTGCGATTTTGCTCCTGTTTGATCGCCCTTCGCCAGGCGGTTACCTGTTTGTCGACGATCTGAACAACGCGTTTATCGTGCTGACGACCTTCGTCGCCTTCACCACCAGCATGTTCAGCGCTAGCTACATCGCTCACGAATTGGAAATCGGCCGGCTCACGCCCAATCATTTGCGCTTTTACCACGCGATGTATCAGACCTTGATGTTTGCGATGAACCTCGGTCTGGTTGCAAACAACATCGGCTTGATGTGGGTGGCCGTCGAGCTCGCCACACTCACAACCGTACTGATGGTCGGAATCTACCGCACCCACGAGGCGCTCGAAGCCGCGTGGAAATATTTTATCCTTGGCAGCGTGGGCATCGCCTTCGCGCTGTTCGGAACGATCCTCGTATATATGGCGGCGCGACCGGTGATCGGTGAAGGAGCCGACGCCATGGTGTGGACGACGCTGATTAAGAACGCCGGCAGCTTCAGCCCCGAGCTCCTGAACGTCGCATTCGTCTTTCTGCTGCTCGGCTATGGCACAAAGGTGGGGCTGGCGCCGCTACACGCCTGGCTTCCCGATGCGCATGCCGAAGGTCCAACGCCGATTTCGGCGGTGCTTTCAGGGCTCCTGCTCAACGTCGCACTCTACGCGCTGCTGCGATTCAAGATGCTGCTGGCGGTGAACCCAGGTGCGCTCGCATCCGGCCCGCTGATGGTGACAATGGGACTCGTCTCCGTCGTTTTCGCGGCGTTCATGCTTTACCGGCGGCGTGACATCAAACGCATGTTCGCCTATTCGTCGATCGAGCACATGGGTATCATCGTGTTTGCCTTCGGCATGGGCGGGCCGATCGCCAATTTCGCCGGCCTGCTGCACATGACCATGCACTCGCTGACGAAGTCGGCGATCTTCTTCGCTGTCGGTCACATCGCGCAGGCCAAGGGTACGCAGAAGATCGCCGACATGGGTGGACTCACTGAAACCAACCCAGTGCTCGGTTGGGGACTCGTGCTCGGCGTCGTCGCCATCGCCGGCCTTCCACCGCTCGGTATCTTCATGAGCGAATTTCTCGTCGTCACTTCCACCTTCGCGCGCCAGCCGCTGCTTGGGATCCTGTTGGTTGCCGGATTGCTCATTGGCTTCGGAGCATTGTTTCTGCGCTTGAACAGCATCGCTTTCGGCGAGCCGCGCGGCGCGAGCGCCAAATCAAGGGCATCCTATGTGCCGATGTTCGCCCATCTGGCGCTGGTGTTTGTTGCTGGAGTCTACCTGCCTCCGCAACTGGTCACATGGTTCCAGAACGTCGCAAAGCTTTTAGGATAGGCCCATGCTGATCGACAGGATTCCAGGTCATAGGGTCGAAGGGCACAAACCTACCCCACGCGTCATCGTAAGCGCGGAGACGTGGCGTATGCTTGCCGTAGAGCTTGCGGCAGGCCGCATGACCTTGTTCGGTCTGTGGGGAGATACCGGTCAGGTGCACATGGCGCTGCTGGACGGAAGCGAGATTGTCCTCGTGACGATCGAATGCCGAGACGGCACGTTTCCTTCGGTCGGACACGTGCATCCGCCCGCGATTCGCCTCGAACGCGCGATCCAGGACCTTTACGGGTTGGAATCGCTTGAGCTTCCAGACCGAAGGCCTTGGCTCGATCATGACCGCTTTGGTGTAAAGCACCCGCTTGGAGCTCACGTCGAAGCGAGCCCGGTTTCGACACCGTATCAATTCTTGCCGTCCGAGGGCGAAAGCCTGCATCAGATCGCGGTCGGTCCGGTGCATGCCGGCATCATCGAGCCTGGCCATTTCCGCTTCACCGTCAACGGCGAAACCGTGGTCCGCCTCGAGCAGCGTCTCGGCTATGTTCATAAGGGTATCGAATCGCTCATGGCCGGAACCTCGATCGAGAAGGCGTCACGCCTCGCCGGGCGCGCCTCCGGCGACAGCACGGTCGCATATGCACTTGCGTTCGCGCATGCGGTCGAAGCTGCGGCTGAGGTGCAGGCTCCTCGGCGCGCTATCTTTCTGCGCGCACTGATGGCCGAGCTGGAGCGACTTGCTAATCACTTCGGCGATATCGGCGCGATCTGCAACGATGCCTCTTTCGTCCTGATGCATGCGCAGACCGGCATCCTGCGCGAGCGCTGCCTGCGGGCGTCGGCTGCCTGCTTCGGTCACCGGCTGATGATGGATGTCGTCTTGCCCGGCGGCCTTGCGTGCGACATCGCGCCGAATGCCTTGCCACAACTGCACGCGCTGATCGCTGAAGTCCGCAAGGTGTTTCCGCGTCTCGTCGAGCTCTACGACAACACCGCCTCGCTGCAGGATCGCACCGTGGGCGCCGGATTTTTGCAGCCGTCGCTGGCGCGTCAATACGGCGCCGGCGGCTATGTCGGCCGAGCAAGCGGCCGCGCTTTCGATGCGCGGCGAACCTTGAGCTACCCGCCCTATGACCAGCTCAGCTTTGAGGTACCGGTGCTCGACGCCGGCGACGTCGATGCCCGTGTCTGGATTCGCATTCGCGAGGTCGACCAGAGTCTTTCGTTGATCGAGCGGATCCTTAGCCAGCTGCCGGATGGGCCGATTTGCAACGGAGTCAAACCGACCGGCAGCTGCGAGGGTCTCGGGGTCGTCGAAGCATTCCGGGGCGACGTGCTGGTCTGGGTGAGCGTGGAGGGTGATCGCATCGCACGCTGTCACTTGCGCGATCCCTCTTGGTTTCAGTGGCCGCTGCTCGAGGCTGCGATCGACGGCAATATCGTCGCCGACTTCCCCCTCTGCAACAAATCGTTCAACTGCTCTTATTCGGGGCATGATCTCTAGAGGCAAGAATGCGCAGGACGCTACTTGAGAGTCTGACCCATCGCCCGCTAACGGAAGCACCGCCTGCGCCCAGTGACGCTGCGCTGGGCGAACTCGCGCAGCGCGTCGACCGCGCGGCGAAGGCGCGGCTCGGGCGATCGCTGTCGATACGCGAGGTCGACGCCGGCTCCTGTAATGGATGCGAACTCGAAATCCACGCGTTGAACAATGCCTATTACGACGTCGAGCGCTTCGGCCTGCGGTTCGTGGCCTCGCCGCGCCATGCCGACGTATTGATGGTAACCGGACCCGTGACCAGAAACATGCGCGAAGCGTTGGAGCGCACCTATAATGCGACGCCCGATCCCAAATGGGTGGTCGCGATCGGAGATTGCGCGCGCGATGGAGGGTGTTTCGCCGGCAGCTATGCGGTGGTCGGAGGTGTTTCCGAGGTGATCCCGGTCGATCTCCACATTGCCGGCTGTCCCCCTACCCCCATGGCCATGCTGCAAGGCCTTCTTGCGCTGCTCGAGCGGGTGGATGCAGGCGCCGCAACATCATGATTCAGCGGGCCCGCTCCAGGGCTCGCGAGGAAGACTGCTTTGCCTGCCGGACATTTTTGATCTTTGTGTTTGCGACATGCTCCCTCAGCCGGACACCTCGGCCGCCACTCGTGCTGGGGACGCCCGGATTGATCAGTTCGATCCCCGCTCTATCGAGCGCGGAAACCAGCTTCATCAGCGAATCGACGTTGCCGCGGATCACGCCGTCGCTGGCTTCCATGCGCTGGATCGTCGGTACCGAAAGGTCAGCCAGCTCGGCCATTTGCCGCTGATCGATATTCAGGAGCGCACGCGCAGCCCTGAGCTGATTGGCAGTAATCATGAATGTCAATTCTCCCAATCCGAGCCAAATATAATTATACCATGTGAATTGGCGCTTCAAGCATCAATTTGCAGGCACAATCTATCAAGGGAGGCCGGCACCAGCCGGGCTTCGCCATAAAGCCCATTGCCTTGAGTCAGACTTTCGAGGAGACCGCAACGCGGCGGGCAAGCCGCGCTATTTTTTCTTGGGGCTGACGGACTTGCTCCGGGCTCGGCGCGCAGCCTTTGGCCCGATCGTTGCCGCTTGCGAGAACTTCCTGCCGAACCGCTTTCGATTGAAAGGCACGGCGCCACTGCCCGGCACGATTTCGATATCTTCAAGCTGCAGCGGCTCGCCGCGCGCCGACAATAGCGGCGGATATTCGATTGGCCGGCCGCTGCCGCGATCCTTGAAGACCACCTGCGGCCCTTCCGGCTCCGCCAGCCAGTCATCGCCCCATTTCTTCAGTGCCAGGTAGGTCGGAAAAAAATCACGGCCCTTTTTGGTCAACACGTATTCGTGGCGGCCGCCGTGCTCGGGCAGCGGCACGCGCGTCATCATGCCGAGATCGACGAACTTCTTCAAACGCGTGCTGAGAATGTTCGGCGCGACGCCGAGATAATATTGAAACTCGTCGAACCGGCGGGTGCCGTAATAGGCTTCCCGAAGCAGCAGGATCGACCAGCGGTCGCCGACCACGTCCATTGCGCGCGCGATCGAGCATTCCTTGTTGGAAGAACGGGAGCGCTTCAATTATGCCTCGCAGTCCATTTGGCCCCCGTGATTCGCGGATCGCTTATAGCCTGGCGCTCAGGCCGCCTGGCCCGCAGCTTCCGGTGCTTTGACCGCGACCTCGGGCTCAAACGCACGGCGGTGGGTGACCAGCGCACCCAGCTCGGAAAGCCTCTGCAGTTCCGCTTCGCTTACCCCCAGCTCGCGAAACACCTCCCTGTTGTGTTCACCCTGGAAAGCCGGCGTGCCGATCGGCGTCAGCTCATCCCGGGAAAAGTGCCAGGGGCGACCCGGCAGCTTGTATTCGCCGCCACTGCGATCCGGAACGAGCTGGACCGCACCCCAGTATTCGCTCCACTCCGATTTGGTCAGCTCCTTGATCGAGCGGATTTCGCCCATCGCGATCTTGGCTTCGTCGAACTGGGCGTCGAGCGTTGCCATGTCGGGGAATGTCAGTATCCAGGACTGGATGATCTGGTGCAGCGCCCCGAAGTTCAATCGCCGCGCCGCGGCACTCGAAAATCGCGGATCGTCCAGCAAGTCGACGCGCCGCATCGCGCGCAGCCAGGACGGAAACGTCCGGCTGCCCATGATGCTGGTGGCGACGGTGAAATGCTCGCCTTGCGGTCCCGCAAAGAACGAACAATCGGTGGCCCCGAGCACCGCGGGCTCCGCGCCGATATCTTCATCGGACAGATCGACATGGGCGCGTTCGTTGACCGCGAGCAAGGTCGCGGCCATCGCGACGTCGATATATTGGCCCTGTCCGGTCGCTTGACGGCTGTTGAGCGCCGCCAGAATCGCGATCACCGCCTGCAGCCCGGCATAGACGTCGGCATGCGACAGGCTGTCGGTGCGAGGCTCCTTCAAGGCTTCGCCATAGTGCCGAACGCTGTTTTCGGTAAAACCGGCTTCGGCCTGCACCGTCGGTGCGTACGCCATCCGGCTGCGCCAGGGACCGCCCTGACCGTAACCGGTGATTGATGCGTAGATCAGGCGCGGATTGCGCTTCGACAGGGTTTCGAAGTCGAGGCCGAAGAAGCCGAGCGTGCCCGCGCGAAAATTCTCGACCACGATATCGGCGGTGTCGCAGAGTTTTAGCGCCAGATCATAGGCGCCGGGAATGTTCAGATTGATGCTGACGTTGCGTTTTCCGGCGTTCTGCTGCGCATAATAGCCCGACATGCCGTCGGTCGATGGAAACGCAAAGCGAGACACGTCAGGGCTCGGCGGCTCGACCTTGATGACCTCGGCGCCGAGATCCTGCAAGGTCCGCGCGCACAACGGGCCTGCCAGCACGCGGGAGAAATCGACGACACGAATTCCGCTGAGGGGGCCGCTCATGATCAGCGCCCCGCGAATTTGGCAAGACCGGGACCGTTCTTGCGAAACGAGGCCAGGCCGGTTTTCAGATCTTCCGAGGCCCAGATCGGCGCCTGCACCCTTGCCATCGCCTCGTCGGCGGCGGCGACACCGTCGTTGACGGCGATGTGCGCCAGCTCCTTGGTCGCGGCGTGGGCAAGTGTCGGGCCTTGCGCGAATTCCTCGGCGATCGCCATGGTCGCCTTTTCCAGCGATTCTTCCGGAACCGTCAGATTGATCAGGCCCCATTTTTCCAGGGTCGGCGCATCATAGCGGCGCGCCAGCATCGACATCTCCTTGGCGCGCAGCGCGCCGATGCGCTGGACCTGACGCTGGATGCCGCCCAGCAAGGGATGCAACCCGAGCGTTGCCTCCACCGAGCCGATCTTCGCCGACGACGCCGCGATAATGTAGTCGCACGACAGTGCCAGTTCGAGGCCACCGCCGAGGCAGACGCCGTGAACACTCGCAATCAGCGGGATCGGCAACAATTCCATGAAGCGGAGAAACCCGACACCATTCAGGCGCCGGTTCTCACCATCGCTGTCCCCACTGCCTTGCGCCACGCGCTTGTCGAAAATATCGAGTTCGGCGCCGGCCGAAAAATGCCGAAGCCCGCTGCGCAGCACGATGGCGCGGCTGCCGGCGTCTCGCGCGGCTTCGATCTCTTCGACGATGGCATTGATGAGCTTCGGTCCGAGCAGATTGTAAGGGCGATAAACCATGGTCAGGACGGAAATATTGCCGCGCTGCTCGCGCACAACCAATGCATCCTCGGACACG
>DASSGM010000199.1:0-3242 GCA_035693465.1 Bradyrhizobium sp.
ACCTGTGATAACCGCTAAGAGTCCATGATCCCAAACCCGTCGGCAAGTATGTCCAATGCCGGATTTGTTCACCTCCACGTCCACTCGGCCTATTCGCTGCTGAAGGGGTCGATCAAGATTCAAAAACTTGCCGAGTTGGCCAAGTCCGACCGCCAGCCGGCGCTCGCGCTGACTGACACCGACAACATGTTCGGGGCGCTGGAATTTTCCGACAAAATGGCTGGCTATGGCGTACAGCCCATCATCGGCTGCGAGCTCGCAGTAGATTTCGGCGACCAGGACCCCAATGCGCGCAATGCGCTGGCCGCGCCGGCGCGGATCGTGCTGCTGGCTGCCCGCGAACGCGGCTACCGCAGCCTGATGCGGCTGAGCTCGCGGGCATTTCTCGAAACGCCGGTTCATCAGACCCCACACATCAAATTCGAGTGGCTGCATAGCGATGCCGAGGACCTGATTGCCCTGACCGGCGGCCCTGACGGTCCGATCTCGCTGGCGATCAACGCCGATCACGCAGGCCTTGCGGCGGCACGCTGCGATCGGCTGGCGAGCCTGTTCGGCGACCGGCTCTATATCGAGTTACAGCGCCACGGCATGGAAAGAGAACGCCGCACCGAGGCTGCGCTGATCGACCTCGCCTATACGAAAGGATTTCCTGTTGTCGCGACCAATGAACCGTATTTCGCGACCACGGACGATTACGAAGCCCATGATGCGCTGCTCTGCATCGCCGGCGGTCGTCTTGTCGCGGAGACCAATCGCGATCAGCTAACCCCGGATCATCGTTTCAAGACGCGGGCGGAAATGGCCGTGCTGTTTGCCGACGTGCCCGAGGCGCTGGCATCCACCATCGAGATCGCCGAGCGTTGCTCGTTCCGCCCAGTCATGCGCAAGCCGATTCTGCCGCGCTTCACGGTTGGCGCCGGCGCCAACACCGCGGACGCCGCCAGCGACGAGGCGGCGGAATTGCGCCGCCAGGCCGAGGAAGGCCTAAGCCACCGGTTCAAGGTCCACGGCCTCGCGCGCGGCGCCTCCGAGGAGGAATATCGGGCCCGGCTCGCCTTCGAACTCGATGTCATCACCCGCATGAACTATGCGGGCTATTTCCTGATCGTGGCGGATTTTATTCAGTGGGCGAAGGCCGCAGGCATTCCGGTCGGTCCGGGTCGCGGCTCCGGCGCGGGATCGCTGGTTGCCTACGCGCTGACGATCACCGATCTCGATCCGATCCGGTTTGGGCTCTTGTTCGAGCGATTTCTCAACCCGGCACGCGTGTCGATGCCGGACTTCGATATCGACTTCTGCCAGGACGGCCGCGACCAGGTGATCCGCTATGTGCAGCAGCGCTATGGCCGGGATCAGGTGGCTCAGATCATTACCTTCGGTACGCTGCAGGCACGCGGGGTGCTGCGCGATGTCGGGCGGGTGCTGCAGATGCCCTATGGGCAGGTCGACAAGCTGACAAAGCTGGTGCCGCAAAATCCCGCCGCACCTGTGACGCTCGCCGCCGCAATCGCGGGCGAACCAAAACTGCAGGCGTTTCGTGACGAAGACCCGGTGGTGGCACGTGCCTTCGACATTGCACAGCGCCTCGAGGGCCTGACCCGGCACGCTTCCACCCATGCCGCGGGTATCGTGATCGCCGACCGGCCGCTCAGCGAACTCGTGCCGCTCTACCGCGATCCAAAATCGGACATGCCGGTCACCCAATTCAACATGAAATGGGTTGAGCCCGCGGGCCTCGTGAAATTCGACTTCCTCGGGCTGAAGACGCTGACGGTGCTCGATCTGGCGGTGAGGCTGCTGAAACGCCGCGGCATCGACCTCGATCTGGCGCGGCTGCCACTCGACGATGCGCCGAGTTATGCGATGCTGGCACGAGGCGATGTGGTTGGCGTGTTCCAGGTTGAAAGTCAGGGCATGCGCCGGGCTCTCGTCGACATGAGGCCCGACCGCTTCGAGGACATCATCGCGCTGGTGGCGCTCTATCGTCCGGGCCCGATGGCGAACATTCCGACCTATTGCGCCCGCAAGCACGGCGACGAAGAGCCCGAATATCTGCACCCGATGCTTGAGCCGATCCTCAAGGAGACGTTCGGCGTCATCATCTATCAGGAGCAGGTGATGCAGATCGCGCAGGTCATGGCCGGCTATTCGCTCGGCGAAGCCGATCTGTTGCGCCGGGCGATGGGCAAAAAGATACGCAGGGAAATGGAGCAGCAGCGCGAGCGCTTTGTCTCCGGCGCTGTCGAGCGCGGCATTCAGCGCGGTCAGGCCGACACCATCTTCGAGCTATTGGCGAAATTTGCCGATTATGGCTTCAACAAAAGCCATGCCGCGGCCTATGCGCTGTTGTCGTATCACACCGCCTACATGAAGGCGCATTACCCCGTTGAATTCCTGGCGGCGTCGATGACGCACGACATGAGCAACACCGACAAGCTCAGCGAGTTTCGCTCTGAGGCACAAAGGCTCGGGATCAAGGTCGAGGCGCCCTCGGTCAATCGCTCCGGTGGCACTTTTGAGGTCAGCGACGGCACCATCTACTACGCGCTCGCGGCGTTGAAAGGCGTCGGCCCCCAGGCGGTCGAACTGATCGTGGAGGCGCGGCGCGACGGGATGTTCACGTCGCTCGCCGATTTTGCGGCTCGGGTTAATCCGCGCGCGATCAACAAGCGCGTCATTGAGAGCCTTGCAGCCGCCGGTGCATTCGACGCGCTGGATTCCAACCGCGCCCGGGTGTTCGCCGGCGCGGAGACGATTCTCGCGGCGTGCCAGCGCAGCCATGAAGCCGCGAGCCTCGGGCAGAACGACATGTTCGGCGGCGCTGCCGACGCTCCCAGCATCATGCTGCCGCAGGTCGAGCCATGGCTGCCCGCCGAGCGGCTGCGGCGTGAATACGATGCCATCGGCTTCTTCCTATCGGGCCATCCGCTCGATGACTACGCGACCGTGTTGAAGCGCCTGCGGGTGCAATCCTGGGCGGAATTTTCGCGCGCGGTCAAAACTGGCGCGACCGCGGGCAAGGTTGCCGCTACCGTCGTGTCGCGCATGGAACGGCGCACCAAAACGGGCAACAAGATGGGCATCATCGGGTTGTCGGACCCGACCGGCCATTTCGAAGCCGTGCTGTTTTCCGAAGGGCTGGCTCAGTATCGCGAGCTGCTGGAACCGGGTGCTGCCGTTTTGCTACAGCTCGGGGCCGAGCTGCAGGGCGAAGACGTCCGGGCGCGTGTGCTGCACGC
>DASSGM010000200.1:0-23686 GCA_035693465.1 Bradyrhizobium sp.
TCGGATGAGGTCGGAACGTCGCGAGTTCATCGGCGTAGGCAGGGGGCACGTTGTAAAGCGCCGCCCGCCTAACGGTGTCTCCGTCAAGCAGATGCATCGTGCCAAACTTGGCCCCGCAAACTCGCGTCGCGTTCTCCAGCATCTTCTGGAAAACCGGCTCCGGTTCGCCGGGCGATGCACTGATGACCTGAAGAACCTCTGACGTCGCCGTTTGCTGCTCAAGCGATTCCGCCAGATCACGCGTGCGCGCCTTCACTTCGTCAAACAGCCGAACGTTCTCGATGGCGATAACGGCCTGATCGGCGAAGCTCTCCAATAGTGCGATTTGACTATCGGTGAATGGCCGCACCTCGTGCCGATAGATGAGAATTACCCCCAACAGCTCGTCCGCTTTGAGGATGGGAACCGTGAGTATGGTTCGAAAGGGGTCCACCTGCCGCCCCCCGTAGGTGTGTTCGGGGTCGGCCTGGGCATCGAGCACGTGGACGGTGCGCCGCTCAAGCCCGGCGCGCGCAGTGGCGCTGCTTCTTCCGGGCGCAATTGGATTTCGCTCGACGAAAGCTCTGATTTCAGCGGAGGCGTTGTGGGTGGCCACGACACGTAGGTACTGACCGTCGAAGCGGAAAATGAACGATCGTTTGGCATCGCACAGCCTGACCGCGTTCTCCGCCAACGTCTCAAAAACTGCCTGGAGATCGAACGTGGATCGACCGATCACTTTGAGGAGTTCGCTGGTTACGGCCTGCTGTTCCCGCGCCTCCGCCAGTTCGCGCTTAAGCCTCGAATTTTCTTTTTTTGCATCGATGCTCGGCGGCGCACGCGTACGCGTCGTCGGCGCTTTGCGGGCCGTTAAAGGCTTTCGCACCGATTTTCCGCGCTTCGCCATGGAGGTGCGCTCCGGTCCAGGAAAGCCACTAGGACAAGCCAATGCTACCCAATCCGCAATCGGCCGTATAGCCCGAGCCCTGCTTTGGGTAATCCGATTCGTAACCTCCCGTGAGGCATGTCCGGTGAAGAGACCGGGCTGTCCGGTGGGGTCCAGCCGTGCTAGAGCTGCTCTGCAAAACTTTCGGGTGAGGTGTCCAAACGATAGATGGGGGAGTGACAATGTCGGATGCAAATCGTCAGTTTTATCTCCGCATCGCGCTGATCGTCTTTGGCCTGACTTTCATATTCGGTATTTATCCGTTGAGCATTGTCTGGCCTTCCGGCTGGATTTGGGGACAAGGACACTCGCACTATCTGATGATGATCATCGGTATCTATGCGACATTGGGCGTGTTCTTGCTGATCGCATCACAAGACCCAGATGCCCACAGAAGCATTATTTGGTTCACTGTTTGGTCGAGCGTGGTGCACGGAGCGATCATGGCCGCCCAGTCGTTCAGCGAGGCGGCGGAGCGTGGTCATTTATTGGGAGATGTGCCCGCGCTCTTCCTCATAGCGATCATTCTTGCAGTATTGATGCCGAGGACGAGGACCGCGCAAGCCCGAGCGTAGGAGAGCGCTGTCGTCCGGCGCGCAACTGCAATCGCCCGCGGAGATGAGATTCTTGGCCAGCGACGCGCTCGCCTTGTGCGCTCTTCCTTGCGCTGACGAGGGAGGGTCAAATCGTCGTTTCGGGCCGTCGTGCTTTCGTTGCACCAAACACTTCCTCGAACGCCGGCCGCAGCGCGACATCGACATCTGCCATGGTCGGGGTATGCCCGAGATCGACGAGTGACGTGACGCCGTAGCGCGGGTCCGCCACGCCGCAGGGCACGATCGCCTCGAAATGCGTCAGATCGGGCTCGACGTTGATGGCGATGCCGTGGAACGACACCCAGCGCCGCAGCCGCACGCCGATGGCGGCGATCTTGTCTTCGCAGTCCGGGCCCTTGTCTGGGCGGTTCACCCAGACGCCGATGCGATCCTCGCGCCGCTCGCCCCGCACATTGAAAGCCGCGAGCGTCCGGATGATCCATTCCTCCAGGCCCGCCACATAGGCCCGCACATCGGGCCGCCGCCGCTTCAGGTCGAGCATGACATAGGCCACCCGCTGACCCGGGCCGTGATAGGTGAGCTGGCCGCCCCGTCCGGTTGCAAACACAGGAAAACGGGGATCGAGCAGGTCCGCGGATTTGCCGCTCGTCCCCGAGGTGTAGAGCGGCGGATGTTCCAGCAGCCAGACCAGTTCGGGCGCCTTCTGTGCGGCAATACCGGCAACCCGAGCCTCCATGGCCGCCACGGCCTCGGGGTAGGGCACCGGCGTGTCGGATATCCGCCATTCGACCGCGCCGCCGGCAGGCTGCGCGAAGGTCGTCAAATCGAGGGTTTGGCGGTCATTAACCATTGGCTAACCATAACGTGGTGATCTGGAACCAGGCAATTTCGCAAGCGTCTGTGCGAGTCTTCTCCAGTGCCAACCCTCGATAAGGTCAGCCTCGATCTGATGGTGGTCCTCGGCACCACAACCATGCCCATCCACCAGGTAATGCGGCTGAGCCGCGGCGCCATCATCGAGCTGGATGCCACCGAGGCGGACGAGGTCAAAATCCTCGCCAACAACCTGCCGGTGGCCAGCGGGGTAGTGCTTGTCGACCGCAACCGTATTGCGGTTGAAGTCAAGCGCATGCTGCCGCGGCTGCCGGGCACCCGGTAGCCCGCTTCTGATCCGACCTTCGCCTCAACAACTATTAGCGGGTCTTGTCCCTCCATCCCTGATTTGTTACATCGGCGCCGTTGATCCGGTCCGGCGCAAGTTCCGTGCCGATCTCCCAAGCGCTCGTGGCGGAATTGGTAGACGCGCTGCCTTGAGGTGGCAGTGAGTAACATCGTGGGGGTTCGAGTCCCTCCGAGCGCACCAGCCAAATTGTACAATGCAGCCGCCGCGCGCAAGCAAATCGTCAACGATGTCGCGACGCTGCGTCACGGCGGCGAAATGAAATCGCATACCAATCTGTGGTCTCCGACTTTGGTCGTGGTGCTCTGCGTCGCGAAGATCGTCACCAGCTGAGCCGCCCCTCGCTCATTGCGCCCCGATCGGCACGGGAATGGTGCGCCCGGTATCGCCGGCCTCAACCGAAATCAACTTTGCGAGGCCGTCGGTCTGATGCCCGGTCGGGACGGTTTGCTCCGCATGATGCGAGGGCGCAGGACGCTCTTGCGTCGCCGCGTGCGGCCTTTCCTGTATTTCGAAAATACTCTGCGCCGGCACCGGCAGGACAACGGCGGCGCTGCCGGGCGCGAACGATGATTGCCGAGGCCAGGGCGCTTGGCGCGGCAGCGGAACATGGCGGGTAGGCCGGTTGGCGTGATTCCACGCCTCCGCCAGCGTCATCGACTGTCCGAGAGGCCAGTTCAAATCCGACAGCGCGGGGGCCGGAAGCATTTCGGCGTTGGCAAAAACGAAATTGGCAATTCTTGGCCAGTGTGAGATCGCCACATTTTCCGATGGCGGGTGCAATTGCCATTGCTGCGGCTCCACCGGCGTCGCCGGGCGTTCCGGCGTCGCCGGCACCACGTGGACGATGCGATAGCCGCGCGCCTTCAGCTCACGCAAAATTCTCGGCAATGCGGCGACAGTTCGCGCCTGGATATCGTGGAGCAGCAGAATGCCCCTTCCCTTGGCTTCCAGCCGTTTGATCGCGGTGTCGTACACACGCGAGGCCGAAATGTGGTGCCAGTCATCCGCCGGAAAATCGGCGCTCCAGATCTGAATGCCCTGCGAGGCGAGATAATCCTCGACGGCGTCGGCGCGGGAGAGGCCGGGAATGCGGAAGAATGGGGCGAGCGCGGTGTCATCGCCAAGCGCAGTTTTCACCGATGCGATGCCGTCATCGATCTCGTGCCTGGCGCGCTCGATCGACATCCGCTTCATGCTCATCGGATGATTCTGGGTGTGGGTGCCGATGCTATGGCCAGCGTCGCGGAGCTTGCGGACGCCTTCCGGAGCGGCCTGCGCCATGCGACCGATGATGAAGAAGGTTGCCTTGACGCATTGCGAGGCCAGAATGTCCAAAACCTGGTTGCTGTTATGCGGCAACGGCCCGTCGTCGAAGGTCAGCACCACCTCGTGATCCCTGAGCGGCAGGGTTTCGGCATATTGCATGGTGCCGATGCGGGGATGCTCTTTGGGATCGACCACCAGGGTCCGGGAGATGCCGATCGCGTCGGGATGTCCGGGACAATCGGCGGCCGACGCAATTTGCGCCGTGATGCAGGCGAACAGCCCCAAGCACAGGGCGGCCCATGGCGGTGTCCGAACTCCAATCAACGCACTACCGACCATGAAGCACCCGTCTGCATTGCCACTTGCCTGCGATAATTGCACAGTCCGCCATGAACGGCGTCTTAATTGTTTGACTTTTTCGCCTGATTTAGGTTCACGGGACACCATCAAAATCGACCTTGGCGGCAGCCGGGACCAGATGGACCACGCGATAATGGTGGTCCTTCAGATAGCGCAAAAAGGCCGGCAGCATGGCCGCGGTTTGCGTCTTCGGATCGTGCAGCAGGATGATGCCCTTGCGGGCGGCTCTCAGCCGATCGGTGAGCAGCTTCAATTCATGGCTCGGCGTCATCGGATTCCAGTCGCTGGCCCAGAGGTCGGCACCGAACACGGCGATCCCGCGCGATTGCAGCAGGTCGAGCGTCGCCGGCGTCGTCTCAAAGCCGGGAAAACGAAAGAACGGAGTGCTTGGGGTGGTGGTGGCGACCCCGTGAAGCGCCATTTCATCCGCGGCAATGCCGCGGTCGATTTCCTCTCGGGTCTCGCTTGCCGGGATTTGCATCAGGCTGCGGTGCAGCCAGGTGTGATGTCCGATGGTATGGCCCTCGGCGGCGATCCTTCGCACCAGGGCAGGGTGTTCGGAGGCCGGCTTGCCGATCAGGAAGAACGTCGCCCGCACGCATTCCTGGGCCAGTGCCGAAAGAACCCGCGGCGTCGTCGGAGGCCACGGGCCGTCGTCGAATGTGAGCACGACCTCGTGATCTTCCAGCGGCAGCGTCTGCGGAAAGTTTTTCAAGCCGACCCGCGGGCTGGCGACGGCATCGACGCCAAGTATGCGTGAGGTGCCGAGTGTTCCCTTGCGCGGACAGTCCGCTGCCAGCGCCGCCACGCTCCACGCCATCGAGGCGGCGAGGACAGTCCCCAGCAGGTTCATGAGCTTGCGAGCTCGTTTTTGCTGGCGCATCTTTGTCATTGCGCTGGGTGTGGCCCATTAGGTAATGCGTGAAGCGATAACTCAGACTAGTTCAACAATTCTGTCAAACCGGCGAGGCGTGGCATGGCCGAAAATATCGACGCTGCCCATCCCGCCGACACATCGGTGCTCGACCGCCTGCCGATGCGCGACAAAGATGGCGAAATTCGTCCGGAATTTATCGAGGAAATCGCGCGCGCGATACGTGCCGAAGAAGCGCCATTGCTGCGGGCAATTGTCGCGGAACTGCATGAGGCCGACCTTGGCGATCTGATTGCCGCGCTCGAACCCGACGACCGCGTCAAACTCGTGGAGTTGACCGGCACGGACTTCGATTTCTCGGCGCTCAATGAAGTCGACGACACCGTGCGCGAGGAGATCCTCGAGGAACTCGAACCCGAGACGGTCGCCGAGGGCGTTCGCGAACTGGAATCCGACGACGCGGTCGAATTGCTCGAAAGCCTCGACGAAGAAGACAAGGTCGAGATCCTTGAAAAGTTGCCGCCATCCGAGCGCGTCGCGCTCGAGCGCAGCCTACTTTATCCGGAAAATTCCGCCGGCCGCCGGATGCAGACCGAATTCATTGCCGTGCCGCCGGACTGGACCGTGGGGCAGACGATCGACTACATGCGCGACACGCCCGATCTGCCGGATCGATTTTACGAAATCTATGCCGTCGATGACACGCAACATTGGCAAGGCGCGGTGTCGCTGGACGCGCTGTTGCGTTCGCGCAGGCCGGTGCCGCTTTCCGATCTGATCGATGAAGAGCGCCGCCGCGTCTCGGTCATGGATGACCAGGAAGAGGTGGCGCGGCTGTTCGGCAAGTACAATCTGGTCGCAGCTCCCGTTGTCGATACCGCAAACCGGCTGGTCGGCGTCATCACCATCGACGACGTGGTGGACGTGATCGAGGAAGAGGCCGAAGAGGACTTGAAGGCGCTCGGCGGCGTTACAAGCCGCGAAGAATTATCGGATAATGTCTGGACCATCGCCAGGGGCCGCTTCAACTGGCTGTTGGTCAATCTTGCCACCGCGTTCCTGGCGTCCTCCGTGCTCGGCCTGTTCGAGGGTCAATTGGAAAAGATGGTGGCGCTGGCGGTACTGGCGCCGATCGTCGCCAGTCAGGGCGGCAACGCCGCGACACAGACCATGACGGTGGCGGTGCGCGCATTGGCGACCCGCGAACTCGGCTCCAACAACGCGCTTCGCGTCATCATGCGCGAGGCACTCGTCGGCCTCGTCAACGGGCTGGCGTTTGCCATCATCACCGGGGTTGCCGCGGTGGCCTGGTTCAAGATTCCCGGACTTGGCGTCGTGATTGGTCTGGCGATCATTTGCAATCTCGTTGCCGGCGCGCTGGGCGGCATTCTAATCCCGATGCTGTTGGAACGGGTTCGGGCCGACCCGGCGGTGGCGTCTGGCACGTTCGTCACGACGATTACCGACGTGGTCGGCTTCCTCTCCTTTCTCGGCATCGCGACGTTATGGTTCGGGCTGAAATAGCCCGATACGGCGGGCCCGCATCGTTAATCGATCCTTAACGCGCATCGCCGACCATTTCCGGCAGGGGTGGATTCGGGCATGCAGCGCTTGCGGCTGAAGGCGGACGGGCGAATCGTCGAACTGCGCGACGGGCGGGAGTTTCCGCTCGCGCCTTCGATGCCATTGGCGGCCCCGGCCAGGACTTCAGTCGGAGCGGCGGCGACGACCGTCGCTCTGGACACGACAACCGTCGGTCTGGAGACGGCGACCTCACCGATGGTTCGCGATCTTCGCCGGCGCGCGCGCCTGACGCAGCAGGAATTCGCCGCGCGGCTGGGGGTGCCGGTTGAAACCATCCGCAACTGGGAGCAAGGCAAGCGCATGCCGCGCGGACCGGCGCGGGCACTGCTCGCCGTGATCGCCCATGCCCCGGAAACGGTGTTTGCCGCTCTAGCCCGGGCGTAGCTTGAAAAAGCTTGCGTCCAGCGCTTGATCCGAGGCGCGAACCTGCTAGCGGCAATGTTGGCAGCGCGAAGCTCAGGGAACATAATGCGGTTCGATCTGCTTGAGTAGCTGCGATGAAATTCGTCGAGGCCAACGGCACCAAGATACCCGCCATCGGATTGGGCACCTGGGAGCTACGCGGGCGAACCTGCGCACGCTTGGTCGAGCAGGCGGTGAAGCTTGGTTATCGCCACATCGACACCGCACAGGCCTATGAGAACGAACGCGAGGTCGGCGAGGGACTGCGCGCTTCGAGGGTCAGGCGCGACGAGGTGTTCGTGACGACCAAGGTCTGGACCACTCACTTCGCGCCGAATGATCTCGAGCGATCGGCCAAGGAGAGCCTCACAAAACTGCGCCTTTCAGAGGTCGATCTGTTGCTGCTGCACTGGCCGAATCCGCATGTGCCGTTGCAGGAGACGTTGGGTGCGCTGGCGCAGGTCAAGAAGCTCGGAATGTGCCGGCATATCGGCGTCTCGAACTTCACTGTGGCGTTGATTGAAGAGGCCGTCGCGGCGTGCCCGGAACAGCTGGTGTGCGATCAGGTCGAATATCATCCCTATCTGGATCAGACCAAGATAAAGGACGCCTGTGCACGTCACGGCATGGCTTTGGTCGCCTATAGTCCGGTTGCCAAGGGCCGTATCAAGAACGACCGGACGCTGGCGCAGATCGGGCAGGCGCACGGCAAAACCGCCGCCCAGGTTTGCCTGCGCTGGCTTGTGCAGCAGAATGTTGCCGCGATACCACGGACATCACGGATCGAACGGCTGTCGGAAAATATCGAGATATTCGACTTCGCGCTGTCCGACGAAGAGATGCGCCAGATATCTCTGATGGGAAACGCCAAAGTCCGGCTCACCGACTTCGGTTTCGCGCCGAAATGGGATTGAGACGGCCGCGGTGTCCGTTATGCTGACGGCCGGGCAAATTTCGAAAAGCGTTGAGTTAAGGTGCAACCCCGGCGGTTCATACGTTCAGGCATCGCGGCATCGGCGATCGGCCACCTGTCAATTTTGACGGCGGTCCTGATCTTCACCGAGGTGCATCCGTTCGGTACGGTTACCGCCGAGCCGATCACGGTCGATATTGTCTTGCCGGAAGAGGCCGCGAAGGCTGAGCCGCTTCCGACGCTCAAAACGAAGCCTTCTGACACAATCGACCTTTCCTCGAAATCCGTGTCTTCGGGTTTGCCGACACCGGCCGCCGCACCGACGGCCACCGCGGAGCCGCAAAAGCAAGCCGCGCTGTCGCATCCGAATTTCGATCGGCCACAGGCTCAACAGCTCAATGTGCAGCCGCAACCGCCGTCGTCATCGCCGATGCCTGCCTGGAGGCCTCCGGAGCCTGATCTTTCCATCAAGTACCACGTGCTGCTCGGCCTGCCCCCTGATCTGGCCCCTCCACCTGACGCCAAGTCCGGCGACTTCGACGCCCCGGCGTCAAGGACCGCCGACATTGCGTCCAGTCTCGTCACGGTGTTTCGGCGACATCTCAAGACATGCTCGAAACTGCCGGACTCGATCGCACCCTCCGACAAGGTCAAGGTTACGCTGCGGGTGCTGATGACGCCTGAAGGCAGGCTCGCGGCGGAGCCGATTTTGATTGAGGCCAGCGCGTCGATGAGGGGACCGGCGTTGATGCAGGGCGCCATCACTGCCCTTCGGGCCTGTCAGCCATACGCGATGCTGCCGGCGGACCGCTACGGTGAATGGAAGGTGCTCGACTTGAGCTTCACGCCGCAGGATTTTTCGGGCTCTTCTTGACTCTCGCGCACCAGGGATTTGAGGTGAACTGACTGCGCCCGCAAACAAGGGATTCGAGATGGCTTTGAAGCTCGTGATCGGCAACAAGAACTACTCCTCGTGGTCGATGCGGCCATGGCTGGCGCTGCGGGCCAACAACATTCCCTTCGACGAAGTCTTCATTCCGCTCTACACCGGGGAAGCCGACAAAAAACGGATTTTAAGTTTCACGCATTCCGGCAAGGTGCCGGCGCTGATAGATGGTGATGTCACGATCTGGGATTCACTGGCCATCATCGAATACGCCGCCGAACGGTTTCCGCAGATCAGGCTATGGCCCGAGGACCCGGCTCGCCGGGCGCATGCGCGGTCGATCTCGGCGGAGATGCATTCGGGCTTTGCAGCGCTGCGCAACGAATGCGGCATGAACCTGCACCGGCCGGTGCGCGCCGTAGCGCTCTCGGCCGATGCGCGCGCCGATATCGAGCGCGTTCAGCAGATCTGGATCGAGTGCCGCGAGCGCTACGGAAAGATCGGACCGTTCCTGTTCGGAGACTTCGGCGCTGCCGACGCCATGTTTGCGCCCGTGGTGCATCGATTCCGCACCTTTGCAATCGAAGTAGCGCCGGAGGTTCAGGCCTACATGGACACGATGATGTCGTTGCCGGCCTTTCAGGAGTGGACGCGCGCGGGGCTTGCCGAAACCCTTGTGATCGAGAAGTTCGAGATGGTATAGAGCCGAATTGCCAAGGGGTTGGCGCAATAACTTGCCAGGGCTGTAGATCGGCATTCCGAACCTTCAGCTGGCGCGTACCGCCTGGAATTCGTAAAAATGGGTTCCGTCCGGTGCCAGAGCGATTCGTCCAGAACCCGCAAAATCGCATTTATCGCACTGAAAAACCTGCAAAATCCGCGTATTTGCCATGTCCCGAAGTCACTGGCCAATGCGGCGGGCGCTGTGCTATATAGCCGCGGGGTTTTCAATCTGGCCGTTGCAGCGGGACCGTGAGCACGGCCGGCTTTTTGCGTGATGGGAGAAGGCGTTGAAGCACAAATTCACCGTTGGAGAGACCGTTTATTTTACTGCCAGCAATGTCGCGCGTCCGGCTGCCAGCGGCACCTACGAAGTGGTCCGGCTGCTTCCGACCGACGGGGATGACTGCCAGTACCGGATCAAAAACTCGACCGAAGCTTTCGAGCGGGTGGCCAAGGAAAGCCAGCTCAACATTTCCTAAGGGAATCGCGCATGGCCGGGCGAAGCTGAACCCGTTTCGCCCGCCGTCAAAAGGCCCGGTTCACAGGACCATTCTGCGCATGATGAGTGCGGAGAGAGGCATTCACTTTCGCGCAATGCGCTTTATGCCGCGTTGAGGGACATCGCGCATGAATTGGGCTTGGGTTACATCGCTCGATCAACTCTGGCGTGCGCCGACCTTTTCGATGTGGCTGACATTGGCCGCGTCGGGATTCTTCGGGATTATCGTTCTCATCACGCTGTTGCGCGCAGAGAAATCCGTCGCCAACGGTGCGCTGACAGTCATCACGCTGCTGGCGATCGGCATCGCCGCAACCGCCACCATTCGCGGGTTCGGTCCGGGTGGTCAAAGCGCGTCCGTTGAGGCCCGATCCTCCCAACCGACAGGTGCGGCGCTGCCGGCATTGTCGTGCATCGACGATCTGGCGGGGGAAACCGTTCTGACGGCTTGCGAGAAAGTCTTGTTCGGCTCAGCCGAATCCACCGCCGCAGCACTTTCATATGCTGCGTCCCAGATTACGCGGTTGACCGCGTTCGGCGATGTCGCCGCAGCAGATGCGAGCATGATACCCGAATTGCAAATGATGCGTCATGCGGTCGAGCGCGATCGCTATGGGCTGATGGCCTACGTACTCACGGCGCGCGACCATTGTACGCCATCGGACTGCGCGGCGTTTCGGGCAGTTACCGATCGCAATCAGATTGTGGCTAATATGAATGAGCGGACCTACGAGGGCCTGATTGTGCGTTACGCGCCTTCGTGGAACATGCCTGCGGTGACGCCAGGGCCGGTCGCGGCGCTTCCGCCGTCGATGCCGCTAGGCAAGCCCACCAACGCCGAATTCCCCAGCGCAGCCTCAACCCCGCCTATCAGCATCATGACGCCGGAGCCGGGGCAGGCGACGACGCCCTCCACACCGCGCCCGCCGGCGTCAGCATTGTCATCTGCACCATCTTCATCTCCACCGCTAGCCAATGCGCCATTGCCTTCACCACGGCCGACTCCGGCGCTAGCGGCGGCGAAAAAGCCGGCTGCGCCCAAACCGGCCCGGACGGCCGCGCCGGTCCAACTGGCGCCGGCGGCGCCGGCTCCTGCAGCGGCTGCGCCAGAGCCCACTCCCTCGGCGGCGAATGATTGATCCTTCCAAAAGCCAGCGCTGATCGTTAAACCTTCGATTCATGCCGCTTCATCTCATCAAGCTTGCCGTAGGCTGCGAATCGGTAAAGGAGCTCAAGAGCTGGGTCGCGGAGCGCATGCAAACCGCGAAGAGAAAGGGCCTGCCGCTACATCATATCCATATCACCCGGATGACGCCGAAGCGCGTCGACGAATTGCTTGCGGGCGGCTCGCTCTACTGGGTGATCCGGGGTGAGATCGCGGCCCGTGAAAAAATTATCGCGATCGAGCCCTTCCGTGACCGCGACGGCATCGGACGATGCCGTCTGGTGATGCAGCCCAAAGTGGTGGCGGTGCTGCCGCGGCCGATGCGGCCGTTTCAGGGCTGGCGTTATTTCCTGCAAAACGACGTTCCGCCGGATCTCAAATCTGCAGGCGCGGGCATCGCGGCCATGCCCGAGCCTTTGCGCCGCGAACTGCGCGAGCTCGGCCTGCTCTAGACAGCGACGTTATCAATCAGCCGGGTTGTCCCGATTCTGGCCGCCATCAGGATCCGCATCGGTCCGTCATTTACCGAGGCGATCGGGGCCAGTGTCTCGGCATGGCGAACCTCGAAATAATCCAGCGTAAATCCGGCGTCGGCGGCGAGTTCCGCGCCACCGGCCATCGCAGCTTCAATATCGTTGCCCGCACGCAAGCGCCGGGCGGCTTCCTTCATCGCGCGGTGTAGTGCCGGCGCCGCGCGGCGTTGTTCCGGGGACAAATAGACATTCCGCGAAGACATGGCGAGGCCATCACGCTCGCGCACGGTTCGCGAGCCAATCACCCTGACGCCGAGGTCGAGATCCCGAGCCATCCGCGTCACCACGCGCAATTGCTGAAAATCCTTCTGGCCGAAAACCGCGAAATCCGGCCGGACTTGCGTGAACAGCTTGCCGACCACGGTGGTGACGCCGCCGAAAAAATGCGGCCGGAACCGATCCTCCAGACCCGCCGTGGCCGGCCCCTCGGTCAGGATCCTGGTGGCAAAGCCGTCGGGGTACATGGTCTTGACGTCCGGATTCCAGATCACGTCGACCTCCTCGGCGGCAAGCTTGGCGACATCGGCCTTCCAGGTGCGCGGGTAGGAACTGAAATCCTCGGAGGGCGCGAATTGGGTGGGGTTAACGAAAATCGAGACGATCACCCTTGTGGCCCGGCGTTTCGCCAGCCGAACCAGCGACACATGGCCGTCATGGAGGGCCCCCATGGTTGGCACCAGCGCGCTCGTGGCTTTTTTCGCCCGAAGGCTATCGAGGGCGCGACGCAACGCGGGGACCGTGCGGACGATCATGGGGCTTCGCGACATCTGGGCTCGGTCTCTGGTGTCGGGGAGGTTGCAGGGGGCTTGCGGCGGGAGCGTCGACCTTATCAAGGCCAGCGCCTGGCCGCCAACCGGCGCAGACGGCTACACCGGTAGACCTTGATGAACATCCGCTACCAAAAATGCGCAACGAATCACAGACACGTCGCGCCGCCCATGCGCTTCATCATCGAGACGTGGACGATCAACCATTTAATGACGTCGTTTGCGCATTTTACTTGACCGCGGTCGTGCGTAATTTGAAGATATCTACCAGGGGTCGAAGAATGCTGGTGCAGACTAGTCAGGGTCAGTCGGGCTCGGCGCATGTTGTCGTGCTCGGTAACGAGAAGGGTGGTTCAGGGAAATCGACCACCGCCTTGCATATCGCAGTTGCCTTGATGAAAGCAGGCCAGCGGGTTGCCACCATCGATCTCGATTCCCGGCAGCAAAGCTTTACCCGTTACATCAACAATCGAAGCGCCTGGGCGCGCCGCACCGGTCTCGATCTCGAACTCCCGGTGCATTGCTGCATCAAGCTTGGCAACACGATGCAGATCGCCGACAACGAGACTTCCGAATTTCAGCAGTTTATGGATGCCGTTAGTGCGATCGAGCGGGCATTCGATTTTATCGTGATCGATACCCCGGGGTCCGACAGTTATCTGATGCGCCTGGCGCATTCGATGGCCGACACCTTGGTGACGCCGATCAATGACAGCTTCCT
Source organism: Bradyrhizobium sp. (assembly GCA_035693465.1). Taxonomy (GTDB): domain Bacteria; phylum Pseudomonadota; class Alphaproteobacteria; order Rhizobiales; family Xanthobacteraceae; genus Bradyrhizobium. The sequence continues at coordinate 13,359 of DASSGM010000200.1, forward strand.
CGACTTCGACGTCCTCGGGACGGTCGACCCCGCAACCTACGCCGTAACCGGCGAAAGCCATTATGCGGAGATGGTGCGCGACACTAGGCGCAAGCGCCGTCAACTCGACGGGGTTTCTACCGACTGGATCGTGGTCCGCAACCGATTGTCGATGATTGGATCGCGCAATAAGCAGCTCGTAGCCGACGGCCTCAACGAGCTGTCGTTCCGGCTCGGTTTCCGCTCGATCGATGGTTTCGCCGAACGCGTGGTCTACCGCGAGTTTTTTCCGCGCGGCCTGACTGCGCTCGACGATATCGATGAAACAACCCTCGGCACCCGTCCGAGCCTGGGCCACGTGACCGCGCGCGAGGAGGTCACCAGCCTGCTCCGCCAGCTGAAACTGCCGCTCGATGACCGCGGCCGTCGCCGCGCCGCCAATCGGGCCGAATGGTTCACCCAGATCGACAAACCGCTCGAACTCCACGACATCCTCGGCACCTAGCGGACGGTAAGATATTACTTCTATCTCTCTGCTTCACCGGCGCCTTGATGGAGGTCCGCAAAAACTTCGGTGTCGCGCGGGTTCCGGCGGAACCAGGGCCCCCGGACCCGATTTTTTTAAGCACCGGAAGTGCGTTCCTGCTCATTTTGAGTGCGCCGCACAATATTCCGGCGCTTTATTCACAAAATTTACTCTTCCGGTCACGTCGGCGTGACATATATCATCGACAAGAGACCGCAGAGTCTCGAACAATAGAACCTAGCCCCTCAGGGTCAGTGCGCCGAGGACGAGCATGAAGCGTGGGATTGCCATACTGGTTTCGCTTTGCGCGCTGGCGGTCGTCGCCTATTTCACCATGAATAAATGGGCGATCCGTCATGAGACCCTGACCTTCTATGATTCGAGCCGGGATAACCGTCCGGTTCCCGTGGACATCGCGGTGCGGTACGACAAGGAAATGCAGGCGAACGCCGGCATGATCAAGCTGCCGGTGGCCATCCTCAACCACGGCAACACCGTCAAATTCACCGAGTACTCTTTCCTGGCGAACGTGTTTGCCATGCGCGGGTTTATGGCGATCAGCATCCAGCATGACTTGCCGACCGACGCACCGATGGTGACGAAAGTCGGCGAACTCTATGTCGGCCGGCTGCCACAGATCCAGCGTGGCATCGCCAACATCCGCTTTGCCGCGAGCGAAATGAAAAACGTTCAACCCAACGCCGATTATGATCACCTGACCATGGTGGGGCATTCCATGGGCGGCGACATCTCGATGTACTTCGCTAAGATGTATCCCGATCAGATCAAGAAGCTCGTAACGCTCGACAATCTGCGCGTGCCGTTCTTGACTGAAGGTAAATTCAAGATCCTCTCGTTCCGCTCGAAGGACCCCGTCTTCAAGACCGATCCAGGTGTCCTTCCGGACGAGGAAGTGCGCGAGAAGGCTGGAATTACCGTCGTCCATACCGGCTTCCAGCATAATGATATGCGTGATACCGGCCCCGATGAGGCCAAGGCATCGATTCAGGACATGCTTGACAAATTCCTCGTCGACGACAGCCAGCTCAAGCCGGTCGAGACCAAGACGCCACCTGCACTGACCGACCCGGGCCCGGTTGCGCTCTACGGACCAGCCAAGAATTGACGTCGCGCTGATCGAAATCTCGATCTCTCCGAGCGCGGGAAGGTTCGGTGCATCTACTGAGCATTGACCGCCCCCCGGTCCCGGCCCACATAAGGCTTGCTGCAATTCGCGAGCGTTTATGTCAGGCGAGCCTACCAAACCGAAACCAGCAGGCGATGTGACCTCGGCACAAAAGGCCGGGTCCGGCAAAGCCGGTTCGTTGCCGGAGACCAAGCCGTCTGCGTCGGAAGACATTGCGGCCTTCGTCGCCAAGGCGCGCGCGACGTCGCCCAATACCGCCGGCGCGAGGGGCCGGCTGGTGTTCGCGCTCGATGCCACCATGAGTCGGCAGCCGACCTGGGATATGGCCTGCGCGCTCCAGGCGGATATGTTTCGCGAGGCGGCAGCGCTGGGCAGCCTTGATATCCGCCTCGTTTACTATCGCGGCTTCAATGAGTGCCGTGCGACGGGGTGGATTTCCGACAGCGCGCAATTGGCGAAGCTAATGAGCAAGATCGATTGCCGGGGTGGCAACACGCAGATCGGCAAGGTGTTGTCGGAGGCGCGACGCGAGGCCACAGCCTCGGGAGTACGCGCCGTGGTTTTCGTCGGCGACGCCATGGAGGAAAGGGTGGACGATCTTTGCGCCAAGGCGGGTGAGCTCGGCCTGCTCAAGGTGCCGGCGTTCATGTTCCAGGAGGGTCATGACCTCGTCGCCGAGCAGGCGTTCCGGGAGATTGCGCGTCTGACCGGTGGCGCATGGTGCAGGTTCGATCCCGGCGCTGCGGCGCAACTGCGAGAGCTTTTGCGCGCCGCGGCAGCCTATGCCGCCGGCGGCCGTCAGGCCCTGCTGGCGATGTCGAAGTCCGGAAGCGGCGCCGCCAAGTTGCTTGGTCAGATGAAGTAATTCCGGTCGGTTTTAGCAAGGGGGTTCTGTCGGGCTTCGCGCCAGACTTGCGGACGATCCGTCGCACCGCAGGCAAGACGTCATGCTTTTTGCCGCTGATGCCACTATATTGGACAAATGCCCACACTGATCGCCGGCGTCGTCGCTGTTGTCCTTCTTTACGCGCTGCTGCAGATGTTCCGCGCAGCCAATCCGGTTGTGCTTGCGCGCGCGATCAAGATTGGCGGCGGCGTTGTGGCGCTTGCGGTCGCAGCCTTTACCGGCGTCAAGGGCGAGCTCGCGGTGGCAATCCCGCTCGGCATCTTCGGCGCCGGGCTGCTCGGCTGGTCGCCTTTCGGGACAAGTGGTTTCGGCAATATCGGCGGCTTGTTTGGCGGGGCAAGTTCGCAACGCTCGCCTGGACAGACCTCGCGGGTCCGGTCGCAGTTTCTCGATATGGTACTGGATCACGACAGCGGCGAACTCTCCGGCCAGATCGTGGCCGGGCCGTTTGCCGGACGTTCCCTCGGCGAATTCGATCTGCCGCAGTTGACGGCGATGATTCCAGGCTTCGACGCGGAAAGCGTGTCGCTACTTGAAAGCTATCTTGACCGCAGGTTTCCCGCCTGGCGTCAGGACGCGCAGGGAAATGCGGCAGGGGGGCAAAGCCGCCCGACGGCGAGCGGCAAAATGACGGACGAGGAGGCCTATCAGATCCTTGGCCTGCAGCCGGGGGCGGGGCGTGACGAAATCACCCGGGCCCACCGCTCGCTCATGAAGAAACTGCATCCCGACCAGGGGGGGTCGACGTACCTCGCCACCCGTGTAAACGAGGCCAAGGATACCTTGCTTCGCACGCATCACAGCTAACTCCGGGCAACGCTACCAAACGCTACGAACGGCGAGCTGCTTCTGTTTTCTGGCTGACGCCCCAATGCCGCCCACCATTGTCCGGCGTGGTCGATCGTTCACGTTGCAGTTCTAACCGCAAAGTCTTGACGGAAGGTTTGCAGGAGGCGGATTTGCGCGTGGGTAGGCGCCTTAGCCCACGCTGCGATTTCCACCCATTCCGGGGGCTATCGCTCAGTTGCGGACGGCGATGCAGGAGATATCAGAGCGCTTCAACGTCCGGCACACCGCTTCGGCCTGATCGCGGTCGAGGCCGGCGAAGCGGGCCCGGAACAGCTTTCTGTCGCCTTTGGCGACAACCGGCTCGGTAAACGGATCGGCCTTCGCCAGCAGGCCGCGGGCCTGATTGCGCGCCGCCTCGATGCGCTGTCGCGCCTCGTTTTCGCTTTCCAGCGCGCCGACCTGAACGATCCATCCGGTATGGGTGGCCGCCGGCTTGATGGCGCCATTTTGCTGAACGATCTGCGGCTGGGATGCGGCGCGGGGAGCTGGATCGGCGTAGGCCAAGGCCTGGGGGGTGGGTGGCAGACTGGAGGCCGGAAGCACGCCCAGCAAGCCATTTCCGGTCCCGTGGTTTGCCGGCTGCGGCGGCATTTCCGTTCGGGCGGCTTCAATCCTGTTGGTTTCAGCTTTGTTGGGTTCGGGTTTGTTGATTTCGGCCTTGGCCACAACTGCGAGTGATGTCTCAGGCACTTCCGGACGGGCCGGCGGTATGGCGTTGGTGACGGCCGCGGCTGGTTGGGCCGAGCCGGCCGAGGCCAGCTTCATCTGTCCAGCCTTGACTTGGACCGTTTTGACCTTGACGGGCTTCATGGGTTCGGACGAACCCGGGATGGCGGCGATCGGCTGCGTCTGGATCACTCCGCTTGTCAGCGGCGCGGGTTCGGGCTTGGCTTGCGCTGGCGGCACGGCCGCTGCTGCCTCCGCGATCAGGGATCGAGTTGCCGGCGCCGCGGGACGTACTGGCGGTGCGGCGACTGCCTCAGTTGATGCGGAGGCGGAGGCGGAGGCGACCTGAACTGCCCCCTGCGCCCGAACCGTCCGCGTCGGCCGTGACTCGGCTTCGGCTTCCGCGACGTCTGCATTTACATCTGAAGCATTGCGCTCGGTGATCGCAGCAACCGTACGTGTGGTCGCGGCTTTTTCGAGATTCTCGGCAAGCAAGCTACGCATGGTGGCGTCACGTGAACCGCCGCTGCGGCCTCCCATCACCACGCCCACCAGATGGTGGTTGCCCCGGCGCATCGAGGTCACGAGATTGAAGCCGGAGGCTCGGGTGTAGCCGGTTTTGATACCATCTACGCCCTCGACATTACCCAGCAGGCGATTGTGGTTGCGGATCGAATGACCCCGATAGTTGAACGCCACAGTCGAGAAGTAGCGGTAATACCGCGGAAAACGGTCCTGGATGGCACGGCCCAGGGTCGACTGATCGCGCGCCGTGGTAACCTGATTGTCGTCGGGCAGGCCGGAGGCGTTGCGATAGATGGTTCGCGTCATGCCGAGCGCGCGAGCCTTGCGCGTCATCAGCTTGGCGAAATCGCCTTCATCGCCAGCGATTGCTTCCGCGATCACGACGGCGGCGTCGTTGGCGGAACGGGTCACCAATCCCTTGATGGCATCTTCGACGCGGATGGTTTGACCGGGGCGCAGGCCAAGTTTGGTGGGAGCCTGCTCGGAGGCGTGCGCGGAAACTTCCATTTCGGTGTCGAGCTTCATCTTGCCGGCATCGAGGCGCTCGAATAGCAGATAAAGCGTCATGATCTTGGTGAGGGAGGCAGGATGACGGCTCGCATCGGGATTGTTGGCTGAGAGCGTCGCGCCGGAATTGCCGTCTACGATGATGGAAGAGAATGCCGGGTTGTAGCTCTCGCGTGCCTCATGATGGTGTTGGCGCGCACGATGCCTGGAACGGCGCGCATCGGCGGAATCGGTTGTGAAAATGATCGCGGTGGTGATCGTGAACAGGGCGAAGACGCCAACTCGCAGAACACGCGAGGAAGCCAAGGTTGTGCGAAGCATGAACTTCCCCGTCCCAATTTCTGTCTTGATCACCGGTTCGTGAGGCCAAATTATGCCCATCCGCGGGCGATGCTTTCCCTGCGCAACATGTCCGACCGCGGCAGACATTCGGCCAAATCGGCCCAAGTGCCGCCGTTCCGGCTAAGAGGCTGTAGGAAAACAATTTTTCGACAGCACCCCTGAACCGGAGGAGTCCAAGAGTGAGGTTAGGCCGGTGGGGTTTCCAAAAGCTTAAGGAACCCTTGCTTTTCCCCAGCCCTTTGGCGCTAACTTGCATGGATTTGTGCGTTGCACAAGATTCTTGACGTCCATTGTGCATTGCACTATAAAGCGGCGGCTAAGGGAGCCGCGACCTCCCCGGCAGCGCAATTGCACCCCAGTCCGCGAAGGGATCCCAATGATCAAGGTTGAAGACATTCAGAATTACGGAAAAGAACATCTCGAGACGGTCGTTGCGTCGGCAACCACCGTTCAGAACGGCCTTCAGGCAATCGCAAGCGCCTACGGCGATTACACCAGGAAGTCGTTCGAAGACACCAGGTCATTTGTCGAGAAGCTGTCCGGCGTGAAGTCGCTGGACAAGGCGATTGAAGTGCAGACCGAATTCGCGAAGTCCGCCCATGAGACCTTCGTGGCCGAGTCGCAGAAGATCGCAGGGCTTTATACCGATCTCGCCAAGCAGGCCTACAAGCCGTTCGAAGGCCTCGTCGCGAAATTCACCCCGGCTGCGGCCCGCTAATTCGGCCCCGGAAAAACGAAAAAGCCCGGCCATCGCGGCCGGGCTTTTTCTTGTTTTCGGATCGGCAGGCAGGCGACGCGCATTTTCCGAGAACGACGTTCCGATCGGGTTTTGTCAAACCTGACCAGATTGATTAACCTTCGGCAGGTCGCCGAGCCCGGAATCGGCTCGCCGCGGGTCGTGTCTGACCAGATTTTTGCGCGCGCTTGCGGCGAGCCAAAACTGGACCCATATTGCAAGTCGATCGATCCAGCCGATCGGCCGGCCGGTAGCGGCGATCTGGAAAGCGCGTCTGGGACCTCTTAGGATGGCTCCCGGGAACATCATCTGGCCGTTTTCCGGTTACCCGTGGGAATTTCGAACGCCTGTGCCATGCTGCAATTGACTTCCAGATCAGATTCGCCCGCGCCGTTAATTCTCGCCGCATCCGCTCCCCGAATGGGCAATGATGAGAACCGCACCGGGGGGAGCGGCGGTCCGGCCACATCCGTCATCGCCAAGGTCAAGCCGAAGACGAAGCGCCCCAATCTCTATCGGGTCTTGATTTTGAACGACGATTACACGCCGATGGAATTTGTCGTTCACGTTCTGGAGAGGTTCTTCCAGAAGGACGTCGAAGCCGCGACCAAGATCATGCTCCACGTTCATCACCACGGAATTGGGGAGTGCGGAATATTCACCTACGAGATCGCCGAGACAAAGGTAACGCAGGTGATGGATTTTGCACGCAAGCATCAGCATCCCCTGCAATGCGTGATGGAAAAGAAGTAACGTCGCACGAAATCCGACAAAAATAGGAACGGGTTTTGCATCAAGGCTGCGACGGGCAGGCCGGCGTGCGGCTTTCCCGGGCGGGTGCCGGTAATTCGCCCGGGGCAGCGGGTGCGGTCCGGGGCGCAGACCAATAGCGGGGGCCGGTCTTTCGCCACGATCGGGTGCAACTATATAGGATAAAGGTTGTTGTTGCCTGACAGGGCTTCGGCGATCATGATGGCGGGGGCCCACAGAGGACGCGAATGCCGACTTTTTCTCAGAGCCTTGAACAATCCCTGCATCGCGCGCTGGCGATAGCAAACGAGCGGCACCATCAGTATGCGACGCTTGAACACCTGCTGCTGTCGCTGATCGATGACTCGGACGCGGCCGCGGTCATGCGCGCCTGCAGTGTCGATCTCGACAAGCTCCGCACCAGTCTCGTCAACTATCTGGAAACCGAGTTCGAAAATCTTGTCACGGACGGCGGCGATGACGCCAAGCCGACCGCGGGCTTTCAGCGCGTGATCCAGCGAGCGGTGATTCACGTCCAGTCATCGGGCCGCGAAGAGGTTACCGGCGCCAACGTCCTGATCGCGATCTTTGCCGAGCGCGAAAGTCATGCCGCCTATTTCCTGCAGGAGCAGGACATGACGCGTTATGACGCAGTCAATTACATCAGCCACGGCATCGCCAAGCGGCCCGGAGTGTCGGAAGCGCGTCCGGTGCGCGGCGTTGACGAAGAGACCGAAACCAAGGGCAACGAGGATTCCAAGAAGAAGGGCGAGGCGCTCGAGACTTACTGCGTGAACCTCAACAAGAAGGCGCGCGACGGTAAGATCGATCCGGTAATAGGGCGGAATTCCGAGATCAATCGCGCCATCCAGGTGCTGTGCCGGCGGCAGAAGAACAATCCGCTGTTCGTCGGTGAAGCCGGCGTCGGCAAGACCGCAATTGCGGAAGGATTGGCAAAACGCATCGTCGACAGCGAGGTGCCGGAAGTACTGGCAACCTCGACCGTGTTCTCGCTCGACATGGGAACGCTGCTTGCGGGCACGCGCTACCGCGGCGATTTCGAGGAGCGGCTGAAACAGGTCCTTAAAGAGCTCGAGGCGCACCCCAGCGCCATCCTGTTCATCGATGAAATTCACACCGTGATCGGCGCCGGCGCCACCTCTGGCGGCGCAATGGACGCTTCAAACCTTTTGAAGCCGGCGCTCGCATCGGGCACCATCCGCTGCATGGGTTCGACCACCTACAAGGAATATCGCCAGCATTTCGAGAAGGACCGCGCGCTCGTGCGCCGGTTCCAGAAGATCGACATCAATGAGCCGACGGTGGAGGATGCGATTGCGATCCTCAAGGGCCTGAAGCCGTATTTCGAGGACTACCACCGGCTGAAATACACCAACGAGGCGATCGAAGCTGCGGTGCAGCTGTCATCGCGCTACATCCACGACCGCAAGCTGCCGGACAAGGCGATCGACGTGATCGACGAATCTGGCGCGGCGCAGATGCTGGTCTCCGAGAACAAGCGCAAGAAGACTATCGGCATCAAGGAAATCGAGACCACGATCGCGACCATGGCGCGGATTCCGCCAAAGAGCGTGTCCAAGAACGATGCCGAGGTCCTGAAACATCTCGAACAGACACTGAAGCGCGTGGTGTTCGGCCAGGACAAGGCGATTGAGGCACTTTCGGCGTCGATCAAGCTGGCGCGAGCCGGCTTGCGCGAACCCGAAAAGCCGATCGGCTCGTATTTGTTCTCGGGCCCGACCGGCGTCGGCAAGACGGAAGTAGCGAAGCAGCTTGCAGCCTCGCTCGGCGTCGAATTGATCCGGTTCGACATGTCGGAATATATGGAGCGGCACACCGTGTCGCGCCTGATCGGCGCGCCTCCGGGCTATGTCGGCTTCGATCAGGGCGGCCTGCTTACTGACGGCGTGGACCAGCATCCGCACTGCGTGGTGTTGCTCGACGAAATCGAGAAGGCGCATCCGGATCTGTACAATGTGCTGTTGCAGATCATGGATCACGGCCGGCTGACCGACCATAACGGCAAGCAGGTCAATTTCCGCAACGTGATCCTGATCATGACCACCAATGCTGGCGCGGCCGACCTGGCGCGCCAGGCGTTCGGCTTCACACGCAACAAGCGGGAAGGCGATGATCACGAGGCGATCAATCGCCAGTTCGCGCCTGAATTCCGCAACCGGCTGGATGCCATTATTTCGTTCGCGCATCTCAATGCCGAGGTGATCGGCATGGTAGTCGAGAAGTTCGTGCTGCAGCTCGAGGCGCAGCTCGCTGACCGTGACGTTACCATCGAATTGTCCGAGCCTGCCAAGGCCTGGCTGATACAGCACGGTTACGACGAGCAGATGGGCGCACGGCCGATGGCGCGCGTGATTCAGGAGCACATCAAGAAGCCGCTGGCGGATGAAGTGCTGTTCGGCAAGCTCAAGGGCGGCGGCCACGTTCGCGTCGTCCTGGTAAAGGACGAGGCAGCTGCGGAGACGGCCCAGGAAAAAATCGGCTTCGAATATGTCGAAGGGCCGGTGACGCCGAAGCCGGAAAAGCTGCCCGGTGCGCGCAAGCGCACCGTGCCGCGCAAGCCGAAACCCAGTGGTCCGAGCGGCGGCTCGAAGGGCCCAGCCTCACGAGGTCCGCTGGTCAAGGTCTGAACAATCGATATTGCGAATTGAAGAGCCGGCGCGTCGCAAGACCGCCGGCTTTTTGACGGGGGGATTTTGGTCCGTTTTCTACGCGCCTAGTCGCGTGGGCTGAACGTCCTTCAGGCGGCCACGTCGCCGCCGTCGGAATCACTCAAGGATGGCGCAGGCGTTACACGGCTTGCAGAAGGCAGCAGCAGGGCGGGAGGGGCAATCAGCCGGTTGAGATCGTTGCGGTCTTGTTTTTCGACGAACTTGACTGCGAAGCCGTTGGGCAAAAGTCTGACAACCCGGCCGATGCAGGCACCGATGGCGAGCGGCATTCCAACAGGCGGCTGCACTGCAGCGGATACCGCGGCGCCGGCAATCGACATGTCGATGATGAAGCAACTATGAGTCGTGCCGTCGGCCAGGATCAGCGTTGAATGCGGACTTGGCGGAATGATGCGTGCATTTTTCCGGACGTCGGAGACGCGGGGATCTTTCAGCTTCTTTTCTAGCCAGGTGAGCTTGCTCGCGAACTTCTCCCGCATCGAGCGGGTCATCTCGAGCTCGAGCAGAAAGGCGCCACTGGTGGTGTCGCTGATAACGCCCTGGAGCTTGCCGAAATCGCTGAAAAAGGACGTGATGGGACTGCCGATCTTGCCGATCACTGGCACCTGGACCAGCATTCGAAACGGCGAGACGCGGGTAGTCCGGCAGGCGAAGGTGCGGGGCTTTCCCCGCCGGTCATACCA
>DASSGM010000201.1:0-9960 GCA_035693465.1 Bradyrhizobium sp.
GCGTATCTTCGAGCCTGATCGTCGCCGAATGATGACGTCCATCATGGGCCTTTATCACAATCGCTTCATGACGGTTGTGGTTCGCATCACATCTCTATGGCTGGTCAGCGTTCAAAAGCTCGACATAACGCGCGGCGGACTGTTCGACGGCGCGCGCGCCGCCGGTCGCCACTTGGCGTCCGGGAAAGGCGCCGTAAATCCGATCGAACCGCCATGGCGCCAGCGCGTCGGCGATGCGGCGCACCGTCGCCGCCGACAGCGGCATCATATTGGGATAGCTCCAAAGGAAGGAAACCCGGCTGAGGTCGGCTGCCACCTGCACGATGTCGCTGCTCAAGATCGCGCCGCGTCCCTCGGCCCCGTCAGCCCAGTGAAGCACCGTGCCGCCGGGAAAGTGGCCGCCGAGCCTGAGTAGCGTCAAACCTGGCGCAATTTCCAGCGTCTCGCCATGCCAATGGCGGATCCTGGGGTCGGGACGCATGATCCAGTTGGCGTCGGCGGCGTGTAGATGAACCGGACAGTCAAAGGCACGCGCCCAATCCTGCATCCGCGTGTAATAGTGTGGGTGCGAGATCGCGATCGCGCGCAGACCGCCCAAGCCGCGAATGAGCGAGATGGTCGCATCGTCGAGCAAGCTGAGACAATCCCACAAGACATTGCCTTGGGGAGTCCGCAACAGCAGCGCACGCTGGCCGATACCGAATTGCGGATGGGTATGGATTTCGAACAGATCTTTTTCCAGTTGCCGCCAGGCGTTGACGTGCCCGCCGGCAAGCTTCTCCTGTGTGGTCCAGGCCTGTCCGCCGCTCGGCACAAACTGGCGTTCATCCTCGCAGATCAGGCAACGCGACGGCGGCTCGGCAGTATCGGGATAGGAGGTACCGCAAGCACAGCAGATTTGGATCGGCATCAAACAGCCCTCATCGTCGCCGTCTAACCAAGACAGTCTCGGCGCGCGCTCGCGTTCCCAGGGAACCAAGCCCGAGCAACGCCGTTGGCCCGCATGGCACGAAACGCAAAGAATCGCAAAACGGATCGCCGGCCGAAACCGGACCCGGAGCCGCCGCTTGCCGGTCCCCATGCCAAGCCGGAGCTGACGGACAAGGACAAAACCGCAGGCACTGGAATGCTGCCCGAAGCGGACGAAAAGGATGTCGAAGGTCCTTCGGGATGAAATCGGGCGAGTTTGTCTGGTTCAACTGAACGATGAGACCCGAGCGCCCAAACCTTGGGGCGCTCGGGTCGGCCACGCAATCAACTCTTGCTGTTGATCGGGATGCGCCGGACATTTTCCTTGGCGTTTCCGGATTTCGGAAGCGCGATTGTCAACACGCCGTTCTTGAACGAGGCGGATGCTTTTTCCTCATCGACGCCTTCCAGCGGTATTCGCCGCTCGAACCGGCCGAAATACCGTTCACTGAAGCGACGATCCTTGTCTTCGGTTTGCGATTTCTTCTCCCCGGAAATCGAAAGCACCCCGTTCGCGATGTTCAGGCTGACGTCCTTTTCCTCCAGTCCCGGCAACTCGGCGGTGATGCGTACCTCCTTGTCGGTCTCGTCGATGTCGAGCTGCGGCCAGTTCAACGCGTCAAAGGCGCGGCTTGATCCAAACGGCGCGAGATCGAAGCCCCGAAATACATCGTCGAACATCCGATTCATTTCGCGATGCAGCGTCAGGAATGGATGAACGTCGGCGCTCCGTTGCACCATGTTGCGACCCTGGTTGTTCCAGGGAATGAGATCTCTGAAAGCCATGATGTTTTCTCCTTTCAAGCGGTCTTCCGCCCGTTGGCGGCGCGGAAGGGATTTTTGCAACTGGTAGATGATGAGATGTCGCCCGGCAGACAGCGGAATTGGCGTCGAGCCTTGGATGCTGACCGACAGGCGGTGCAGGTCCGAAGCGGCGATCTCGCCTGCTTCGGCCTCGCAGCTCTACGGCCACGGGGATGGAAAGCGAAGGGTTCTCATAGCCAAATCCTCCATTGAGCAACATGGTACGAGCGTGCACCGAGCCTCCGGCGCCGGTCTGATCCGGGCCCGCAGGGGCACCCGGGACCGCCTTGTGGCGGCAGGCAAAAAATTAGAAAAGCGGCGTTTGGTTTCAAGGTCCTAGGCAAAATTTTTCGTCCCCTGCCTCAGGTGTCATCGGACCACAGTTCCGGCAATTCCGCCGTCTTGATCAGCTCGATCTGCTCGGAAAAGCGTGTGCGATAGAGCGTCATCAGGGCATCGTGGCCGGCGTCGGATGAACTGCACAAGGCGTCCTCCACGATGACGACGCGATAGCCGAGATCGACCGCATCGAGCACGGTCGCGAGCACGCAGACGTCGGTCTCTGCGCCGGTGATAACCAGCGTGCCAATCCCCTTTTCCGACAAAAACGATGCCAGCGGCGATTGGTAAAACCCCGAATAGGCTGGCTTGTCGATGATTTCGGCCGGAGGGGCAAAGCGCAGCAATGCCGGAACGAGGTCCAATTCCGATGCGGGAAGCTCGGCGCGGGTCGCGCGGTGCCATCTGTCGAAATAGCGGCGCCAGCGGCCAGACCGGTCGGGCGCATGGACCGGCGTTATGAACCTTGTAAAGACGGTGCGTACCGCGTGGCGAGCGGTGATCTCGACGATCAACGGCAGCACGCGCTCCATCCACGGCGTCTCCCAGACGCCGCCGGGCGCGAAGATGTTTTGCATGTCAATCGACAGGTGCACGGCGTCGGTAATCGGTTCAACCCGCGTAGCAATTGCCATGGCACCTGAGTTCCCGTTTGGGTGAGCGCCGCCGGGAACCTTCCGCTGCAAGCCGAACAGCCCAAGACAGCGCACCTGCCAAGCGCCAACTAAAAACCTCGCCACCCACCGAAGTGAATGACGAGGCTTTCGAGCTTTCTCTTTTTCGGGGATTTCTCCTTTCCAAAGTTACTTGCTCTGAACCGCCAACGCCGAAGCCGCCGGTTCGTTCCAGATGCTGCCCCGATTTGATGGACCGCCCCAGGCGCCGACGCGTTCCGCTGGCATGCTGTTCCCGGAACCTTAGGCTTGATTGCTGAAGCTCCAATCCGGTCCTACATTCCAAGGGCAGAAAACCCGAATCGAACCATCATGGCACGACGAACCGGCAGCGCCGATCTCCCGCTTCACGCCGGGCGTGTTCCATCGTGGCTGGCTAAACGCATGGCCGTGCTTGGCGCGGTTGTTTGCCAGGCTATCGTCCATCACTACGGCCGCGACGAATTCCTGCAGCGGCTGTCGCATCCATTCTGGTTTCAGTCGTTCGGCGCGGTGATGGGAATGGATTGGCATTCCTCCGGCATTACCACCAGCGTCATCGGTGCCCTGAAGCGCGGCCTTGCGCCGCTTCAGGGCGAGCTCGGCATTCACGTCTGCGGCGGGCGCGGCAAGCATTCCCGGCGCACGCCCGAGGAACTCAAGGGATTAAGCGAGAGGCTCGGACTTGATGGGCAGGCCCTGGTCCGCACCAGCCGGCTGGTGGCGAAGGTCGACAGCGCCGCCGTGCAGGACGGCTTCGATCTGTATCTGCATGGTTTCTTCGTCACCGACGACGGCAAGTGGACAGTGGTGCAGCAGGGCATGAACGGCGACAAGCGCCAGCCCCGGCGCTATCACTGGTACTCCCTTGGCCTCAAGAGCTTCGTGGACGAACCGCACAGCGCGATCGATGGGCCGGACCAGGGTGAAATCATCAATCTTGCCGATCGCCGCGCCGAAAATTCCCGACATGCCCAGCTCGATCTTCTGAGCGCGCTCGGACCGGACAGCATCGCCCGCGAATATGCGAGTTTCTCGAGGCAGCCCGCCATGCAGCCGGAGCTGCCGCATCTGGTGATGCCGGCGCACCACGATGTGCGCTCGAGCGACGTGTTTATCCGCCGCCTGCATGGCACGCTTGCCGCCGCGGCTGAACGAGGCCCCGCAGACTTTTCAGACCTGCTGTTGACGCCGGGGGTCGGCGCCCGCACGGTGCAATCGCTGGCGATGGTAGCGGAAGTGGTCCACGGCGCGCCGTATCGCTTTCAGGATCCCGCCCGCTTCTCGCTCGCGCATGGCGGCAAGGACCGTCACCCCTATCCGGTGCCGACCAAGGTCTATGACGAGACCATTCGTGTCCTGAAATCGGCGGTGCAAAAGGCGAAACTCGGGCGCGACGAGGAAATGCAGGCGCTAAAACGGCTCGACAATCAGGCGCGGCTTTTGGAACAGACCGCAACCGGACCGTCGTTCGAGAGTTTTGTAAATCTCGAGCGAAGCAAATCATCCGCTCTCGGCGGACGTTCGGTGTTCGGCTGGGAAGCGGATTTGACCGGCACGGATGAAGTGAAGCCGTGATGCCATGGCACGCGTACTGATCGGCACGTCGGGATGGCATTACGATTCCTGGCGCGGACCGTTCTTTCCCCGGGGATTGCCGATCAAGAACCAGCTTCAATACTACGCCAGCCAGTTTTCGACGGCCGAGCTTAACGGCGTGTTTTATCGGACCCCCACGCCAGAGGCCGTCCAAAGCTGGCGCGAGCAGACCGGAAAAGACTTTGTTTTCGCCTGGAAGGCATCCAAATTCATCACCCACTGGAAACGCCTCTCGCAGAACTCGGTCAATAGCCTCGAACTGCTCGAAGATCGGCTGTCGCTGCTCTGCGACAAGGCCGGGCCTATTCTGTTTCAACTGCCGCCGCACTTCGAAGCCGACGCCGACCGGCTTGCTTCCTTCTTCAAGTTGCTCTCGAAAAAACGCCGCTACAGCTTCGAATTCCGGCATCCCAGCTGGTACGCCCCACGCATCCTGCGGCTGCTCGCCGAACAGAACATCTCGCTGTGCATTTCGGACCACCACGACGCGCCGGCGCCGTGGAAGCGCACCGCCGATTTCGTCTATGTCCGAGGGCATGGGCCGAGCGGCCACTACAAGGGGCGTTATGGCGCCAGCGCGCTTGCGGATTGGGCCAGGCGCATCAAGTCCTGGAAGAAACAGGGCTGCGACGTCTTCGTCTATTTCGACAATGACCAAAAGAGCGCCGCGCCTGCCGATGCGCTGCGTCTGAAATCCCTGATTTCGGCCGCTTGATCGCCGGCAGCGGCGCGCGGAACCATGCGTCGCATTGGCCGTTTGCCTTCCATCTGGGTCGTTTGGTGTTGTTGCCTCGAGATGGAAAAGTCAAATGACCGGCGTAGCCGGTCGCTGTGGATGGATATCGACGTCGCTCCCAACGCGCGCTCGCTGCGAGGCGGCAAGGAATGCGACGTCGTCGTGATAGGTTCGGGCATCGCCGGCATCTCCACCGCCCACGAGCTCGCGATCGAAGGTCAGCGAGTGATCGTGGTGGATCGTGGAAAGATCGCCGGCGGCATCACGGCACGGACCAGCGCTCATCTTGCGCCGCTTTGCGACGATCTGACATCCGCAATGATCAGCTTGCGCGGGGAAGAAGCCTCCCGTCTGTTTTATCAGAGCCAGGCGGCGGCGGTCGACCGGATCGAGGAGATCCAGGAGCGAGAGCAAATCGACTGCGATTTTCGCCGCCTCGACGGCTACCTGTTCCAGGCGCTAAACACCGATTCAAAGATCATCGAGGATGAACTGGACGCCGTGCGCAAGGTGGGCGCGCCGGTGCATCGCCTGGTCGGCGTTCCCCTCTCTGATTGCGAACATCAGCACGTGCTGCGTTATCCACGCCAGGGGACCTTCCACCCCCTCAAATACCTCAGAGGCCTGGCAGCCATCATCGAAAGCAAGGGCGGCGTTTTTTACTCGGGGACAATCGTCCAGCGGGTTGAGGAACGCGATAACGGCGCAGTTCGAGTGACCACCAGCGGCGGCACCATCACCGCCAGAGCGGCAGTCGTGGCAACGAATTCCCCGATCGTCGATCGATTCGCACTTCATACCAAGATGGCGCCGTATCGCACCTATGCGATGGCCTTTGCGATCAAGCGTGACGCGATCCCGGACGCACTGTATTGGGATACGCTCGATCCCTATCACTATGTTCGACTTCAACCGGGCGACGATCGAGCCGACTATCTCATCGTCGGTGGCGCAGATCACAAGAGCGGCGAAGCCGATGACGCGCCGGTGCGCTTTAAAGCCCTGGAGGCGTGGACCCGCAACCTCATTCCCGCGGCGAAGGAGGTAACCCATCGCTGGTCGGGACAGGTGCTCGATACCATCGACTACGCCGGCTTCATCGGCCGCAATCCGGGCAACGCCAACATCTATGTGCATACCGGTGATTCCGGCCAGGGCATCACCCATGGCGTAGTCGGCAGCATGATCAATTCGGCCCTGATCCGTGGCGAAGTTTCGCGGTGGAGCGAAGTCTACGAGCCCTCCCGCAAGACCCCGGCGGCAATCGGAAATTTCCTGCGGGAGAACGTAACCGCGGTGAAGAATTTTGCGCAGTATCTGGCGCCTGGCGAGCTGTCCTCGCTCGACGATCTAAAGCCCGGACACGGCGCCATCATCCGGCAGGGGATATCCAAGATCGCGGCCTATCGCGACGACGCAGGCAGGCTTTATGCCCGATCCGCCGCCTGCACCCATATCGGCTGCCACCTGCACTGGAATTCATTCGAGACGTGCTGGGATTGCCCCTGTCATGGATCTCAGTTCGCCGCCGACGGCACGCCTCTCAATGCACCCGCGGTAAGCCCGCTGGCTGAGGTTGAAATCGGATAACGAAGGCGCGCTCTTGAAACGAGATTGCTTCTGCCGCGTTATGCCGGAACGACCGACGACGACGGTCAGCCTGAAACGGTGGACGCAAAGATGCATATGAAGGTGATGGCGGAGCAATTCGTGCCGGATGGCGACAGGCTTACCCATGCCCCGACCGGTTCCAGATTCTGGTTGGGCGACAAGGACGTCGTGTGCTGCGAACCGGGCCGTCTCAATCTTCAGACCGGCGATGACTATAAGCTCGACGAGTTGAAGGACGAAGCCTGGCGCATCATGGCGGTCAAGCGCAAGCGCGCGTAGGAACCAAACCGATCCCTTGAGGTTATTCGGCCATGAACGGTCACCTCAATCGAAAGCAATTCAATCGATGTGCCTGGTCCGCAGCCATCATGCTGGTCGGCTGCGCCGCGGCGATACTCGGCACAATAGGATTGCTGGTGAAGTAACCGCGCCGGCGGAACGTATCTGGTCGAGACACTACGGCATCAGTCGCCGACGCGTTCTCGGAGATATTGAACGAGGATGACTGTCTTTGCATCGATGATCTCACCGGAAGCAATCATGGCGGCCGCCTCCTTCAAGGTGGTCTCGATCACCTCGATATCTTCGCCCTCCTCCGCCAGCCCGCCTCCCTCGGATATTCTGTCCGCCGGCGAGTAGCTGCAGGTAAAAAATACAATCTTCTCCATGACCGCGGCGGGGCTGACGTAGAGTTCGAACAATTTTTCTACTTTTGCTATGCGGTAACCGAGTTCCTCCTCGATCTCCCTGATGATTCGCGTTTCGGCGGTCTCGCCGTCGAGCTTGCCGGCGCAGGCTTCGATCGAACTCTCCAACCCATCCTGAAGATACATCGGCAGCCGTAATTGCCTGGTCAGCAGCACGGCCCTGCGTTGGGCATCGTAGGGAAGAACGGTGGCCGCATTGCCATTGTCGTAGGTTTCGCGAGTCCGCTCCTGCCATTCGCCGCTGCGGGTGCGCTGATCGAACGTGACGAGCGCCAGCTTGCCCCTCTGGTAGGCCAGCGTCTGCATGCCTTTGATGCACACCGTTGGGCGGTTGCTGTTCATGCCCGATCAACGCCAGGGGAGGCTGTTTGATCCGCCGGCGCTCGGAAGCTGGACATATAGACCTCCCCTACTTTAGCTTTCTGGCGCCGGGTTGTTTCTGGCGCTGGCCGCCGGTTACCATTGAGGATTGTTATCAGCGTTCTAGACCCAGATGAGACGGAACAAGCCGACCTCCGCGGCGGCCACTCACCCTGGTTTGCGACAGGCCGGCACACCGTCGGCCTTGAAGTCATCGAGAACCTGAAATGCGATGCGCTGGTCGTCGGCGGCGGTATTACGGGATCGCTGGTTGCCGAGCGGCTGACGCGCCAGGGCCTCGGTGTCGTCCTCATCGATCGCGAGTTTCCCGGCCACGGCAGCACCGCCGCCAGCACCTCGATGCTGCTATGGGAGATCGACCGCCCCGTCACCCGTCTGACGGAAGCTTACGGTTTTGAACGGGCAGCGCGCGCCTATCTTGCAAGTTTCAACGCTGTCAGCGGGCTGACATCGCTGGTCCTTGAACTCGGGCTTTCCTGCGACATGCGTGAGAAGCATTCGCTCTTTCTTGCGGCTGGCAGCGCCAGCAAGGATTTGCTCAGAGAGCACAAGCTGCGCAAACGCGCCGGCCTGCCCGGGGAATTCCTGGACCATGCGAGGCTCCTCGATGTCTTCGGGATCGGCCGCGCCGGCGCCATTGTATCCCCAGGCGCGGCGGATGCCGATCCGCTGCAACTGGCGCGCGGACTACTCGGAATTGCGATGGCGCGCGGCGCCCGTTTATTCGAGGCGGAAGCCGTCGAATTTCATCCCGGCGCGCGCTGGGTCGGCGTTCAGTTAAAGAACGGCCGCCAGATCGAGGCGCGGTCGGTGGTCCTTGCCACCGGCTATGTCATGCCGGCGATTGTTCAGTCGACAATCCACACGGTAGCATCGAGCTGGGCCATTGCAACGACGCCGCAACCGCAAAACATCTGGAAGGAAGGAGCGCTGATCTGGGAAGACAGCAAGAACTATCTCTATGCGAGAACGACGCGCGCGGGACGGATCATCGTCGGCGGCGAGGACAGCGATCAGGTTATCGAGCCCGATGCGCGCGATGGTTTGATCCCCGAAAAGGCAGATATTCTGGCGCGGAGGCTCGCCGCGCTGTGGCCGCCAGCCAGTCTCGACATCGAATTCCGCTGGTCGGGCACGTTTGATAACACCAGCGACGGACTGCCGCTGATCGGCCCTGTCCCTGGCGCGAAGGGCGTCTACGCCGCTTACGGTTATGGCGGCAACGGGATCACGTTCAGCTTTCTCGCCGCGCGGTTGATCGGCGAGTTGATCGCAGGCTCGACCTCAGAGCTGGCAGCCGATTTCGCGCTGGACCGGGACGGCAGATCGATCGGGCGTTGAAGGATGATATCCGACGGCCTTGATCGCGATGGCTTTGCGCTTCTATCCAACGGCTCCCTGGTTGTTGAAGGCGGGCGGCTCGGATTCCATCGGCTCCCTCTAGTGACCGGCGGATTGTCGGCTCATTTCCTCCAGGAGTTCTCGCATTGCATCGAACTGCGTGCCGAAACCCTTCCAGTCTCCGGACTTCAAGCGCTCGACTGCCCGATTGTAGCGATCAAGTGCCTCCTGCGCCCGACCTGCCGTGGCCCGACCTGCGACGGGTGCTTCCTCGGTCCCGCCTGAAGTTGCCGGCGCAGCACCGGGTTCAGTGAACAGCGCCGCCAACGCCTCGGCCAGTGTCTCCTTCATCACCACATGTTCGCCGTAGGCCGCGATCACGCGTTTCAGTTCCGGCAAGTGCCCGTGCTCGGCCCGCAAGTAGAGTGGCGTTACATAGAGAAGTGAGTTTTCGATCGGGATCACGAGCAGGTTCGCGCCACGTATCACCCGCGAACCCATCTGGTTCCACAGGGTGAGCTGTTGCGATATCTCGGTATTCTGGTTGATCCGCGCCTCGATCTGGAAGGGACCGTAAACCAGTCTTTCCTTGGGAAACTCGTAGACAATCAGCCTGCCGTAGTCGGGTGCATCGCATCGCGCAGCGAGCCACGCAATCATATTGTCGCGGCGGCTCGGCACCATCGGCAGCATCAGGAAGAACTCGGCCTGAGGCTCACCGGGCAGCCGCATGATGATGTAATACGGCGCCATCGTCGCAACGCCATCGCCGCCCGGCCTGCGCGGGAATTGCCAGAGATCCTCGCGGTTATAGAAAACG
>DASSGM010000202.1:0-3498 GCA_035693465.1 Bradyrhizobium sp.
TGGTCGATGCCGCGAAACTTGCCCTGATCGTCGCGCTCGAACATCATCACCTGGTACGACCAGATGCCCCAATCGGCGATTTGCTCGCGGAAGCCCTCCGGCACGGTGCCGAGATCCTCGCCGATCACCACGCAACGATGCGCCGCGCTTTCCAGCGCGGTCGCCGCCAGCAACGCCTCGAACGGCATTTGCACATAGACGCCGTTGTCGGCGGCAAAACCATGCGGCACGAGATAGAGCCGCTTCAGGCCGAGCACATGATCGAGCCGGATCGCGCCCGCATAACGCATCGATGCCCGAAGCATGTCCCGATAAGGTTCGAAGGACTTGATTTCCAGACCGGCGGCGTTGAACCCGGCGAGGCCCCAGTCTTGCCCTGATGTGTTCAGCGAGTCCGGCGGCGCGCCGACCGCAAGATGGTGGGAAATCGCGACCTGCTCGTTCCAGGCATCGAATCCGTCCGCTTGCACGCCGACGGCGACATCAAGGTAAAGCCCGACCTTCATGCCAAGCCGCATCGCGAGATCGCGGCAGGATTGCAGCTGGCGGTCGGCGGTCCATTGCACGAATTCCACGAATTCGATCTCGGCTGCATCTGCGCCCGAGCGCAGTTTGCCGCATTTGACGTCGTCGGGTTTTCGCCATTCCTCCGGCCATTCCCACCACGGCTTGTTGAATTTGTGCCGCAGCACTTCGAAGCAGGCGAACCGCGACAGCAGCGGCGCGCGCTTGGCACGAAATTTTTCAAAATCACGCCGGCGTGCACTGTTCGGATCGGCCTTGAATGTTTCGAACGCCAACCGCAGCGCGCGCCATTTCAGCTCAGCGACGCCGATATAGTCGACGGTACCGCTCGCTCTCAGCCGGGCGATGTCTTTACTGCTCGTGGCGAAAGCGCCGCGCTGAATTTCCGGCAGCTTTTCGACGTCGATATAGAGTGCATTCAGGAACAGCCGGCTGTTCGGCGAATAAGGGCTGCAGTCGGCAGGACGGTCGTCGAACAATGCGTGCAGCGGATTGAGGCCGACGCCGTCCGCCCCCAGATGGCCCGCGAGTTCGATCAGGCCTGCGAGGTCGGTGAAGTCCCCGATGCCCCAGTTGCGCGCCGAGCGGACGCCATAGAGCTGGACGGCCAACAGCCAGCAGCGGTCGAAATCGCCGTCGAAAGCCCGTGGCGGAGCCACGATCAACGGCGCTTCTTCCGTGAATGACGAAGCATCGGTCAAATGCAACCGGTGCGAACCGACAGGCAAATTCGCGGGCCAGGCGATGACGCGGCCATCGGTTTCGCCCTCCGCGATAACCTTAAAACCGGCAACGATTTTCCAGCGCAACGGAAACGTGGCAGCGTGGCTCAATTCGGTCCGCGCGGGCCGGCCGGAGCGAACCACCACCGGCTGCTCGAGAAATCGGTACGATGTCCGTACCGGAAGGGCATCGAGAATGACCTTCAGCGCCTCAGCGTCCGTCACATGGCGGTGACCTTGGCCGTCGAGGAATTCGGTCTGGATTCCGAGGTTTTTAGCCTTGCTGTAAAGGTCCATTCGGCACGCTGTTTGCACGCAACGGTTTCGGACGTCGCGAAATTCTCTAGGTGCGGTAAGAGGATAACCGTGTTTAACTGTCTGGCGGCGCCGGCGTTCCCCGGGAACCAATGCCCGGCCAGCGGCTTTCTATAGGCGTTCGCAGCGTCTCCTTTCCCGCAATCGAAACGGGACGTCATATCCATGTCAATGGCATCACCGTGAACAAAACAACTCAAACTGTCGAGAGCGCCGCGGCCGGCGGCGCTTTTCATATTGAGGAGGTTTATCCGCTCGTCGATGGCGGCCGCTTTGCTGTGAAGCGGATCATCGGCGAGCGCATCGAAGTCTGGGCGGATGTCTATCGTGACGGCCATGATGTTGTGGCGGCGGCGCTGCTGTGGCGGCGTGAGCGCGACCGCGAATGGCGCCGCGAACCGATGACCCATCACGGCAACGACCGCTGGGTCGGATCGTTCGTGCCGGACCAGCTCGGACACCATGTCTATGCGATCGAGGCCTGGACCGATGAATTCGCCACCTGGCGGCACGGCTTCGAACTCAAGCAAAAGGCCGGTGCCGATCTTAGCCTCGATGCGATCGAGGGCGCGGGCATGCTTACCAAGGCTCAGGCCGGCGAACCGGCCGCGGCCGCCGTGATCGTGAGGCAATGCGAGGACTTTCTTCAGACCGGCGATGCCGCGCCGTTACTGAACGCCGAATTGCAGGACGCCATGGCGGAGAGCCAATTGCGGCCCGACCTGACGCGATCGCAATTGTTTCCATTGGTAGTGGACCGGCCGCGGGCGCGATCCGGCGCGTGGTACGAGATGGTGCCGCGCAGCCAGGGAAAAATTCCCGGCCGGCACGGCACATTCAAGGATAGCATAAAGCGATTACCTGACATCGCGGCAATGGGTTTTGACGTGGTCTATCTCACGCCGATTCACCCGATCGGCCGCACCAACCGCAAGGGCCGCAACAATGCGGTGACTTCAGTGGAAGGTGATCCCGGAAGCCCCTACGCGATCGGCGCCGCCGAGGGCGGCCACGATGCAGTGCATCCGGAATTGGGCACGTTGGAGGACTTCCGTAAATTCGTTGCGGCGTGCAACCGGCTTGAGATGGAAGTCGCGCTCGACTTCGCGATTCAATGCTCGCCGGATCACCCCTGGCTCAAGCAGCATCCGCAGTGGTTCAGGCGTCGGCCCGACGGCTCGATGCGTTATGCGGAAAACCCGCCCAAGAAATATGAGGACATCGTCAATCCCGACTTTTCGTCGGAGGACGCAGGCGCACTGTGGAACGCGTTGCGCGATGTGGTGCTGTTCTGGATCGAACAGGGGGTGAAGATCTTCCGCGTCGACAACCCCCACACCAAGCCCTTCAGTTTCTGGGAATGGCTGATCCGGGAAGTTCAACTCCGCCATCCCGATGTCATCTTCCTCGCCGAAGCCTTTACGCGGCCCAAACTGATGAAGGGCCTCGCCAAGCTTGGCTTCACGCAATCCTACACTTATTTTACCTGGCGAACCCAGAAGTGGGAGCTGGAGCAATATCTCACCGAGCTCACCGGCTATCCCGAGCGCGATTACTATCGTCCGAATTTCTTCGTCAATACGCCGGATATCCTGCCCTGGCACTTGCAGAGCGGCGAGCCCTGGATGTTCAAATCCCGCGTCGCGCTTGCCGCCACGCTGTCAGCCGCCTACGGCATCTACAACGGATTCGAGCTTTTGGAACATGATCCAATTCCAGGCCGAGAGGAGTATCTTGATTCCGAAAAATACGAGATCAAGGTGCGGGATTGGGATAAACCGGGCAATATCAAGCCCTATATCGGGGCGCTCAACCGCGCCCGCCGGACAAACCCGGCGCTGCAGCAGACAAGTCAATTGCGCTTCATTCCGATCGATGATGGAAACGTCATCGGTTTTGTGAAAGAATCGGTTGACCAAACCAACACCGTCGTCGT
>DASSGM010000203.1:0-11324 GCA_035693465.1 Bradyrhizobium sp.
CAGGGCAGATACTGACGGCGCCAGATCGCACCTGCCTCATCCTGAGAAGCCCGCCGCGGGCGGGCGGATCAGGCTAACCGATATCGTGTCAATTCGATGAATAGGTTCGCGGTCTGCGGGAAACAAAAATGGCGCCGGAGCGGCGCCACTTGGTTTTCTGACTTTGGTCTTCGACGATCCCGTTAGCCGCGCTTGCCGTACGCATTGTCGGCGCGGCGGTCCATCGGCAGCACGATCACCTTGGTGCCGACGTTGACGCGCGAATAGAGATCGGCGACGTCCTCATTGGTGAGGCGGATGCAACCGGACGAAACGCGGGTGCCGATGGTCTCGGGCGCGTTGGTGCCGTGAATGCGATACACGGTGCCGCCGAGATACATCGCGCGTGCGCCGAGCGGATTGCCGGGACCGCCGGCCATGTGGCGCGGCAGATAGGGCTGACGCGCGATCATTTCCGGGGGCGGGGTCCAATCCGGCCACTCGGCCTTCTTGCTGACCGACTGAACGCCCGACCAGGTGAAGCCGTCGCGGCCGACGCCGATGCCGTAGCGGATCGCCCGGCCGCCGCCGAGCACATAATAGAGATAGGTGTTGGGAGTATCGATGATGACCGTGCCGGGCGCTTCACGAGTGGCGTAGCTGACGATCTGGCGCTTCAGCCGGGCCGGCATCTCGATCGTGGTGCCTTCGTCTTCGGACGGCGCTGATTGCACCGACGGCGGCGCCCATTGGGCGGGTGGCGCCATGAAGAAGGGAAACAGCTGCAGCGGCGTCGCCGCCGCGGCGGAGCCGGAAAATGCGATTGCGCCGATCGCCAGCGCTCCGAAGGCGGCTGCGGCACAGCGCCAATTCGGCCTCAATGCATCTGGATTGAGCATGGGAATTTCCTGTTTGAGCGCCCTGGCGCCAGTTTCAGCGCCGTGTTGTGCCAATCGGTATCGGACAAGGGTTTCAGGAAGTTTGCGTCAAAAGCGCAAAATGATTTCGTCAGGTAAGGATTTGTTTCGTCGCGGTGTCGCGAAGAAGAAAATCTTAAACAGGCGAGGCGTCGTTTTTGCCTCTTCCATGACGGCAGGGGAAATTCCCTATGGGATTTTTCTTAATTGATCTCAATCGTTTGTAGCTGGATTGCCAAACGATCATTTACCCTACCGGCACGCCGACGGGCCGGTTCAAGCCGGACCGGACCGCGAAACATGATCTTGCTTGGCTTACAGCGCGCGCCGGCGCGGCAGATCGGGCGCGGACAGGTCGATGGCGGCGCGCCTGTCGGCGACGGCATGATGAAACTGCTCAAGCACCAGCCCGATCGCCGACAGTTCGCTTTCGTCGACTGCGCCGTCATCGTAGCAATCGAGCGCCTCCCGCAAGCTGCCGTCCGCCTCGCCTTGCATCGTCGCCAGCTCTTCCGCGGTCTCAGCCTGGCGCACCTTCGAGATCAGGTCCAGCAGATGGTCGCGATGCAACGCGTATTGTTCTCGTTCATCCCGTCTCCAATAGTGACGCAACCAGGCGCCAACGGATCCGAGTCCGGACAGAACCAGGATGGCGGCCCAGAAATAGTCGCTGTACCTCTCAAGGAAGGTGCGTTCGGTGCCGTCGATATAGGCCGCCGCTCCCGCATGTGCGGGCAGCGCGGCATCCTTGTCGGTATCAGGTTTCTCGATTTTTCCCGCGCTGGGCACTTCCCTGGCCAGTTGCTGTCGAACGGCAAACAGTTGCCGGACGAATGCACCGACCGTGGCGTCGGACAGGGATTTCGGCGCGATAATCAGGTGATTGACGCTGACCGTCTCGACCTTGTCCTCGGGTCGCGCGGGCGAAGCGCTGAAGATGCTGCCGGCAATCTCCTCGGATTCATAGAGCGGGTGTCTGTTGGCGATCGCCTCTGAAACCTCGATCGGGAGAAATTTCGGCTCGCCCCTGGCGGCGGCGGTCGCGGCAATGGCGTCACTTGTGATCTTGCTGTCCAGCGGGCCGACTGCCATGAACGCATCGATGGCTGGATCGCGCGCCAGTTCGGCAATTTGATCGGTGCCGAATTGGGTGACCGCTACCTTGTCGGGATTGACGCCGGATTCGGTCAGGATCACGCGCAGCAAGGTGACGTTGGCCTCGGTTCGGCCGATGACGCCGACGCGATGTCCGGCGAGATCGTCGATCCCCTTGATTTTCGGGGCCGGTTTTTTCTTGGAGCCCTTGGACGGAAGGCCGGAAGGCGCCCACAGCACCGCGACATTCTTGCGCACGATGGCGACGGCTTCGGCATTGGCAGGCAGGTTCAGGTCGCCGCGCGCAACGGCCAGGTCGGTTTTGGAGGCGGCGAACAGCGCGATGGCCTCGGCCGCCCCTTCGGTCGTGATCGGGGAGAGACGAACCGGACTTCTGTCGCGGGCAAAGGTATGCGCCAGCGCCAGGATCAATTTCTGGTCGTCGCTTCCGGGAGGGCCGACCGCAATCCGCAAGGTGACCGGCCGTAAAACCAGGTACAGCGTGCCCGCCGCCACACCGAAAAGGAAAATGCCGGCGGCCAGAATCAACAGCGAATAGTTCTTCCGCTTCCGCCTGCGGCGGGAGATTTGGGGCCGTTCGTTGAGGTCCGATGAAGACATTATGCTGCAATGTTACACGAAAAAACTTTCAAACGGCCCGAAAAAGGACGGTCTGGCCACCGATTGCGTCACACGTTTGAAATATCCCTGGCCGAACGTCGGGAATTGAGAATCAGCAATCTCCCGGGTTCCCGAAATGCGGATATTGATTGCGACAGACGCATGGCATCCACAGGTGAACGGCGTGGTTCGCACGTTAACCTCCTTGGCCCGTAGCGCATCGGCGCTTGGCGCCGAAATCAACTTTTTGACCCCCGACGGGTTTCCGTCGGTCGGCGTTCCGACCTATCCCGGCTTGCGAATAGCCGTGCCGAACCGGCGCGAGATCGCCGCCAGGATCGAGGCGGTGTCGCCGGACGCCATTCACATCGCGACCGAGGGGCCGATCGGGTGGGCGGTGCGGGCCTATTGCCGCCGCCGCAGGCTTGCTTTCACGACTTCCTATACGACCCGCTTTCCGGAATACATCGCGGCACGATCGATTGTCCCGGCGACGCTGAGCTACGCCCTGTTGCGGCACTTTCATGCGGCGGCGGCCATGACGATGGTCGCCACCGCTTCGCTCAGGCAAGAGTTGAGCGCAAGAGGTTTCAGGAAACTTGGCAACTGGACGCGAGGGGTCGACACGACCCTGTTCACGCCCAACGATCCGGCCGAGCTTGATTTGCCCAGACCGATTTTTATGACCGTGGGCCGTGTCGCGGTCGAGAAAAACCTCGAGGCGTTTCTCTCATTGGATTTGCCCGGATCCAAGATTGTGATCGGCGATGGACCGCAGAAGGCCGGGTTGCAGCGCCGGTATCCGAAAGCCAGATTTCTCGGCGAAAAAACCGGCAAGGACTTGACCTCGCATTTGGCGGCGGCGGACGTCTTTGTTTTCCCCAGCCGCACCGACACCTTTGGCGTCGTGCAACTCGAAGCGCTGGCATGCGGCACGCCGGTCGCCGCCTTCCCGGTTACCGGCCCGCTTGACGTGATCGCCGATCACCCGGTCGGCGCTTTGGATAGCGACCTAAAAAGTGCCTGCATACGCGCGCTCGGCGCCTCGCGCGAGACTTGCCGGAGTTTTGCCCTCGAGCGTTCCTGGGAAAACAGCGCAAGGCAGTTCATCGCCAATCTGAGCGCGTTGCAGCCGAGCCGTTCGCTGCGGCCGGCGCGGGTCGCGGCCAATACAAGTGCCGTGCAAGGCTAATTGGAACAATGGAGGCAAATGAGAGTCACCATGGCAGAAATCATGAAGCTGGACGACACAAGGCAGTTGGATTTCGACCGCGAAACGGTCGAACAGGCCTATGACCGGTGGGCGCCGGTCTACGACCTCGTGTTTGGCGGCGTTTTCTCCAAAGGCCGCAAGGCGGCCATTCAGGCCACCAACAAGATCGGGGGCCGTGTGCTCGAGGTCGGCGTCGGCACCGGAATCTCGCTGCCGCAATATGCCCCGCACCTCCGCATCTTCGGCACCGATATTTCGGAAGCGATGCTGCGCAAGGCAAAGTGCAGGGTCGACGAACTTCGCCTGAAGAACGTCGAGGGCCTCGCGGTCATGGATGCGGAAAAACTCGAATTTCCAGACAATTCCTTTGACGTGGTGATGGCGCAATATGTCGTGACCGCGGTGCCCAATCCGGAAGTGGCGCTCGACGAGTTCGCCCGCGTGCTGCGGCCGGGCGGCGAGCTGATCATCCTGACCCGGGTCAGCGCCGATGCCGGGATGCGCCGGTTCATCGAGCAGCGGTTGCAGCCGGTGGTGCGTCCGCTCGGTTTCCGCACCGCCGAATTCGCCTGGTCGCGGTACGCGCAATGGCTGGCTGGCGCGCATGGGATGGAATTGGTCGAGCGCCGCCTGGTGCCGCCGCTCGGCCACTTCTCGCTGGTCCGGATAAGAAAAACCGTCATGGCGGTCGCCGCCTGATAGAGGCTGAAGTTCGAGTGATCACATCATTTGTGTCACGTCATGTGACATTTCGATGATGTCACATCGCGTACATCGAATCCCATTAAAACGAATCACCATCCTTTTTTGGGGGAGAGAATGATCAAGAGCTTTCTGGAGCAGCTGCGCATCCAACGCTGGGATGATCACCGCTACTATCACCACAGCCGGATCAACCAGAGTCTGCACTTCGTCAGCGCGGTCAGCTTCCTGATCGGTTACATCATGATGTTCTTCGATCCGCTGGCGGCCGCGCTGATCGGCTGGCTGGTCTCGATGACCTCGCGTCAGGCCGGACATTTCTTCTTCGAGCCGAGAGACTACGACCACATCAACCAGGCGACCCACGAGCACAAGGAGGAAATCAAGGTCGGCTATAATCTGCGGCGCAAAGTCGTGCTGATGACGATATGGGCGGCCTCTCCGCTGGTCCTTTATTTCGACCGTACCTTGTTCGGGATGTTCACGCCCTGGGCCTCGCCAACCGATTTCATGCGCCAGGTCGCCAAGATCTGGCTGGCGGTCGGCGTCGGCGGCCTGTTGTTCCGCACCGTGCAGCTGTTCGTCATCCGCGATGTCGAGACGGGCCTGGTCTGGATGACAAAGATCCTCACCGATCCCTTCAACGACTTCAAACTCTACCGCAAGGCGCCGCTGTACCTGATGAAGGGCGAGCTGATCGATCCCGGCCTCGATCTCATCGAGCACGGCCTGGAAGAGCAACACGCCTGAAAGCCGGACTCGAAGTGCGCCGATAAGGATGGCACTAAATCGCGAAACTCGTCATGCCCGGGCTTGTCCCGGGCATCCACGTCTTAACAATCTAACAGCAAGAAAGGCGTGGATGGCCGGGACAAGCCCGGCCATGACGAAGCGAGGTTTCGAATCAGCGAGATGCTCGCGTGATCATCTCTTTCAGGATCTGGCGGCGGATGTTCTTGTTGCTAAGCGACGCGTCGCGCCACCACCAACCGTCCTGCTTCATCTTCTCGGCGGCGGCGACAAACCGGTCGGCAACTTGCGCAAAATCCGCGTCGGTATAGTTCAGGCTGAAGATCAGCCGGCCGGTCCCGACCCAGCTCAGCGCCAGCCCTTCGGCGCGCAAATAATACTGCAGCATCCAGTTGTAGCGGGACGGCTCGGTGTAATGCACCATCCAGATCGAAGAGAGGTTGGCGACGCGGACCGGCAGGTCATGCTCAACCAGCATCTCGTTCAACCGCGTCGCGCGTCCATTCCAGGTCTCATCGAGCCCGTTATAGACTGCACGAAAATTCGGACTGGCGAGCCGGCTAAGAAATTCATCCATCGCCGTCATGACGTATGGATGCGAATTGAAGGTGCCGCGGGCGAAGCAGACGTCGGCCGGGTGATCTTCGCGGAAGCGGCGCATCAGGTCCTTGCGCCCGCAGACCACGCCGACGGGGAGTCCTCCCGCGAGGCTCTTGCCGTAGGTCACCATGTCGGCGCGCACGCCGAAATATTCCTGCGCGCCGCCTGCGGCGAGCCGGAAGCCGACAAAGACCTCGTCGAAGATCAGCACAATGTCGCGCTCGGTGCAGACTTGCCGCAGCGCTTTGAGCCATTGGCTATAGGCGGCGCGATCGAAACCGCCGGCTCGCGAGCTGTCGACCAAAGCGGAATCCGCCGGCGCATTGGCGTTGGGGTGAAGCGCCTGCAGCGGATTGACCAGAACGCAGGCGATATCGCGCCGCGTCTTCAGGACGCGGAGCGTCCGTTCCGACATCTCGGCCAGCGTGTAGGTTTCGTGCGGCGAAATCGGGTTTCCCACGCCGGGCTGCACGTCACCCCACCAGCCGTGATAGGCGCCGGCAAAACGAACCAGATGCGATCGGCCGGTGTGATAGCGGGCGAGCCGCACCGCCTGCATCACCGCTTCGGTGCCGGACATGTGGAACGAGACCTCGTCGAGCACCGAAATCCCGCACAGCCGCGCGACATTGTCGGCGATGACGGGATGGTAGGGCCCGAGCACCGGGCCGAGCGCATGGGCTCGTGCCTCGGCCCTGGCAATGCATTCCTTGTAGAAGTCATTGCCGAAGATATTGACGCCGTACGAGCCGGTCAGATCGAGGAAGATATTGCCGTCGACGTCGGTGACCGTGACGCCCGCCGACGACTGCATGAACGCACCGGTGCCCAGATGCTCGCGGACCAGCCGGCTATATTGAAACGGCACCCGGTAGGCCTCGGTGAACTGCAGGTCGGAGATTCGCGTCGCCGCCTGCAGCGTCATCTGTCTGCCCTTGGCGAACCGCTGCTGGTAGAGGCCGGCAAGCCGGAAGAAGCCGTCTTGGCGCCGGTTGGCAACCGCGGGCGGCGCGTCGTCGGAGCGGAAAAAATCGCCGATGCCGAATTCATAGAACGGGATCAGCCGCGCCACCAGGCGCGACATCTTCGCATGTCCGGTCAACGAGCGATGCTTGGCCCGCGACAACGCCAATCGCGCACGCAATTTGGGAAAGAGGGCGGCGGAGCCGGCGACCGCGACCCCGGCCAGCGAGAGAATCGGAAGAGGCGAATCCATGTCATCAAGCGCTACCCAGTCTAGCTGACAGATTCATGACAATTCGAGGCCTCATCGCGATCCTGTCACAGCAGGAAGACCTGAATTTTCTGCTGACCAACCGCATCCCGCGGGCGGCGCTGACCCGGTTCATGGGATGGTTCAGCAAGGTCGAGCAGCCCGTGATCCGTGACCTGTCGATCGCCTGCTGGCAGCTGTTTTCCGATCTCGACCTGTCGGAGGCGCGCAAGACGACGTTCAAAAGCCTGCATGACTGTTTCACGCGCGAGCTTAAGCCCGGCTCGCGTCCGCCTGATCTTGACGCCTCGGTCGTGGTCAGCCCGTGCGATGCCATCATCGGCGCGTTCGGCGCGATCGCCGATACCGAGCTGTTTCAGATCAAAGGCGCTTCGTACTCGCTTCTGGACCTGCTCGGCGACCCCAGGCTGGTGGATGCGCAACGCAACGGACGGTTCATCACGCTGCGGCTGACCTCAAGCATGTACCACCGCTTTCACGCACCGTACGACTGCCGGATCGAGCAGGTCACTTTCATCAGCGGCGACACCTGGAACGTGAATCCGATCGCGTTGAAACGGATTGAACGGCTGTTTTGCAAGAACGAGCGCGCGGTCATCCAGGCCCGGCTGCACGACGGCGAGACCCTGACCCTGGTGCCGGTCGCGGCGATACTGGTCGCGAGCATCCGGCTGCATTTTCTAGATGTCGTGCTCAATGCGGCAACGCGTGGGCCGAAGGTCTTTGCTTGCGACGTCGGCGTGCGCAAGGGCGAAGAGCTCGGCTGGTTCGAGCACGGATCGACGATTATCGTGCTGGCGCCGGATGGTTTCGAGTTTTGTGAAAACGTCGTGGAATCGGCGCGGATGTACGCCGGCCAACCCCTGATGCGAAAAGGCCCTTGCGCGCCACCCGCTTGCCTGCCGGGATGAATGGGCGCGGGCGCCGCAGCGCGGAGCTCGCACGATGCGCCGCCAATGAAACTAACTTCCGTGTCAGAAACTGTCGCCTTTGTCATTTGAAATCATTGGATCCATTGGCTCTGCTGGTTGTTGTTTCCTTGCGACGGCATCCGTCGCTGCAATTCAACCACGGAGGAATTGGGATGAACAACAGGCTCCTTAGTTGCTTCGTCGCGGGTGCGCTTGCCACGGCGCTTGCCCTGGCGTCACCGGCACTCGCGCGCGGCGGTGGCCATGGCGGCGGCATGGGAGGAGGGCATTTCGGCGGCATGGCAGGAGGGCACTTCGGCGGGATGGGAGGAGGGCATTGGGGCGGCATGCATAGCAGCGGCATGCACTCCTTCGCCAGCATAGGCGGAGGCGCGCATTTCAGCGGCGCCCGTTTCGCGGGTGCGCGTTTTGCCCATGCCGGATTCTCGCCTCGGTTCTCAAGGTTTGCGTTCCATCACCGCTTCCATCACCGCTTCAATCGCTTTGCGTTCGTTGGCGTGCCCTTCGCCTACGCCGCCTACGACAGCTGCTGGCGTAGAGTGTGGACGCCATACGGACTGCAGTGGATCGATGTCTGCGGCGACTACGGCTACTACTGAGGCGCGTTGCGATCGACGCCAGCAAATTGATCTGGTGAGTTGCGGGAGCGACACCTGACGCGATGGTGATTGTGCCTGATACCATCGCGTCGGTGTAACTGGTGAGCAAGGATCCAGATATCGTGATGGTCGTCACCGGATGGTTTTCTGGTTCGGCCGGCGACGACCATCACCGCATTGTGCGAGCCTCCTGACGCGGCCTTTTGCTAAGGTGAATCCGGCTTTTGACCAGCCGTTCGGAGACCGAAGACCATGACGGGAGGTCACCGCCGTATTCTGGTCGTTGAAGACGACCCGGAGACCGCCGGTC
This sequence comes from Bradyrhizobium sp., assembly GCA_035693465.1. Lineage (GTDB taxonomy): Bacteria > Pseudomonadota > Alphaproteobacteria > Rhizobiales > Xanthobacteraceae > Bradyrhizobium. The sequence goes on from DASSGM010000203.1 coordinate 8,953, forward strand.
AACTCGTGGAATCACTCACGACCAGCGGTTACCAGGTGGATTTGGCCGCCAGCGGCAACGAGGCGCTGCGCCGCGGCGTCGTCAGCGACTATGCCGTGATCACGATCGACCGCATGCTGCCGGACATCGATGGCATCGCCGTCATGCGCCAGTTGCGCGACGACGGCATCGTCGCACCCGTCCTGATCATCAGCGCGCTCGGGGAGGTCGACGATCGGGTGCGCGGCTTGCGTGCCGGGGGCGATGACTATCTGGTCAAGCCGTTTTCCTTCGTCGAACTGTTGGCGCGCATCGAGGCGCTTGGCCGGCGCAGCGACACCGTCGTCAAGGAGACCATCTTGCGTGTCGGCGATCTCGCGATCGACCTGGTGTCGCGAACCGCCAGCCGGCGCGGCAAGGACATTTTTCTTCTTCCCCGGGAATTTCAGCTTCTGGAATATCTGGTTCGCAACGAAGGCCGCATCGTATCGCGGGCCATGCTGTTGCAGCACGTCTGGGACCTTCATTTCGATCCCTCAACTAATATCATCGACGTCTATGTCGGGCGCATCCGCCGCAAAGTCGACGACCAGCAGGCCTATCCGCTGATCCATACCGTTCGCGGTGTCGGGTACTCTCTCCGTGCTCCTGGCTAAGACCCTAGCGTCAACGACTTTCAGGCAGGCGCTGATCGCGATCGGGGTCTTCGGCATGATCGCCTCGGCCATTTTAAGTTACGTCTACCTCTCCACCTCCTCCTATGTGCGCAGCCGATCGGACCGCGCAATCATGACCGAATATTTGAACCTGCAAGACGCCTACACGCGATCGGGGCGCAATGGGCTGATCGCCCTGATTCAACAGCGCATCGCCGACAAGGGTTTTGCCGACAACGTGTATATCCTCGTCGATCCTTCATCGGCCGTTCTGGGCGGCAATCTCAAGGCATGGCCGTCGACGGTCACGACAGCAGGCGGCTGGACGGAGTTTCGCGCGTCGGAGGCGTTGCCTGACGCGACAAACCGGCCGCTGCTGCGGGCAATGTCTGGAACATTTCCAGGCGGCGATCGCCTGCTGGTGGGAATGGATATCAGCGACCTCGACAGCTTTACCGATCAGATCAAGACCGCGGTGATTTCATGCGTTGCATTGATATTTGTGGTTGCGGCGGTCGCGAGCATCCTGGTGACGCGTCGGACCGTGGGGCGGATTGAATCGATCAACGCCACCAGCCGGGCCATCATGCTCAGCGGTCTCGACAAGCGTATCCCGCTCCGCGGCAGCAATGACGAATGGGATCGCGTTGCGGAGAACCTTAACCTGATGCTGGACCGCATCGAAACATTGATGGGGGAGGTCAGGCAAGTAAGCGACAATGTTGCGCACGACCTGCGAACGCCGCTGACGCGAATGCGCGGGCGGCTGGAGAAGGCCTATCACGGCCAGCGAATTGGCGAGCACGATCAATTGCTGATCGGCGATACCATCGCCGACCTCGATGCTGTCTTGCGGATTTTCTCATCCATCACGCGGATCGCGCAAATCGAGACCCAGGCGCGAAAAGGAGCGTTCCGCACCGTGAATCTGGTCGAAATCGCCAGCGAGGTGGTCGAGTTGTACGATGCCGCGGCCGAGCAGGATGGCACCCGTCTCACCGTGGTCGGCGATCGTGAGGTGCTGGTGATCGGCGATCGTGACCTGATCTTCGATGCCATCGCCAATCTCGTGGACAATGCGATCAAGCATGGCCGCAGCGGAGGACAAGTCGTCGTTGCCAACGAAATCATTGAAGGCAGGCCGGTGGTCTCGATCGCCGATGACGGGCCCGGAATTCCCGCTGACGAATACGAGCACGTTTTCAAGCGCTTTTACCGGCTCGAACACAGTCGCTACACGCCGGGAAACGGTCTCGGGCTCAGTCTGGTCGCCGCGGTTGCCCGCCTTCATGGCGCGCGCATCGAAATGCTTGATAACTCGCCAGGTCTCAAGGTTAAATTCTGGTTTTCGGCGTCAACGGGTTAGTTGCAGATAGAAGTGCCGCGTCCGATGCGAAAATCCGTTTCGCCGGTCTTGGCTGCCCCGCGGCAAAACGGGGGCAGCCGCCAAGCTCGCTTTTGCCGCCGCATCTCTTTATATGTTGGCGGCATGGGGTGGCGAGCGGGAAGCGAAATCGCAAACATGGGACGTGAGATGGTGCGGGCGCCTGTTCTGGCGGCGGGAGGTATTGTGTTGCGGAGAGGAGAAACTCCGCTGATCGCGGTGGTGCGGCTGCGCAAGCGCAATGAATGGGTCCTGCCCAAGGGCAAGCTCGATGACGGCGAAACGCCGCGCGACGCCGCCATGCGCGAGGTGGTGGAGGAAACCGGGCATCAGGTTTCCGTGCACGAATTTCT
>DASSGM010000204.1:0-6237 GCA_035693465.1 Bradyrhizobium sp.
GTGCTGATGCAGACCTCCGGCTTCGCCACGCTGGCCAATGTGCTGGCGTCGCTGGCGATCCCCTATCAGATTCCGCTGATCATGTTCGTGTCCGAACGCGGCACGCTCGGCGAATTCAATTATGGGCAGTCGCTGGTCTGCCGGACCATGCGGCCGGTGCTGGATTCGCTCGCCATGGAGCACCACACAGCGACCCGCCTCGACGAGTTCGAGTTCATTGTCGATCGATCGATCAAGCAGGCGATCGCCACGCAGGCGCCGGTGGCGCTGATCCTGTCGCCGCTGTTGACCGGCGGCAAAGTGTTCGACAAGTGAGCGAGCGCATGAACAAGGAAGCAACCAGCCCTGCCAGCAACACCAAGGTGATGAACCGTTTCGACCTCACCTCGCGGCTGCTGGCAAAACTGAAGAACGAGGAAGCCGTCGTCGGCGGGATCGGCAACACCAATTTCGATCTGTGGGCGGCCGGCCATCGTCCGCAGAATTTCTACATGCTGGGCAGCATGGGACTTGCCTTCCCGATTGCGCTCGGCGTCGCGCTGGCCCAGCCCAAGCGCCGCGTTTTTGCGCTGGAGGGAGATGGCTCGCTATTGATGCAGATGGGCTGCCTTTCGACCATCGCGGCACTCAAGCCGAACAATCTCACCATGATCGTGATGGACAACGGCATCTACCAGATCACCGGCGCGCAGCCGACGCCCGCCGCTGAAGTATCCGATATCGTTGCTATCGCGGCCGGCTGCGGCCTCGCCGCTAGCGCCTGGGCGGCCGACGAAGAGGATTTTGAACGGCTTGTCGATCAATCCTTTTCGACGTCCGGGCCGAGCCTGATCGGGGTGCGCATTGACGACAAGCCCGGGGTCGGAACCACCCGCAGGGATCCCGTGCAGATCAGGGAACGCTTCATGCTCGGGCTCGGCGTGCGGCAGCCGCTGTAACACTGCCGGCATAAAAAATCCTCGCGGGATCAGGCCCCGCGAGGATTGGCTAGTCTGCTCTTTTGGTTAGTCGATGATCCTGATGACCTTGCGCGTCCTCGGTTCAACAATCACCCGGCGGTCATTGACGACCGCATAGCGATATTGGGTGTAGTTGGGGACAGGCCGCAGTTCGACAGTCGCCGGCAGCGGCGCCCCCACCACAACGCGTTCCCGCACCCTCACCGACGGCACACGCTCACCTTGAATCGACGTGATCACCGCATTCGGGATTTCCAGGCCAGCGCCGACCGCCGCACCCACGGTGCCGCCAACCACTGCCCCGACCGGGCCGGCCGCCGCACCACCCGCCGCGGCGCCGCTCGCTGCGCCGGTCGCGGTGGTGGATTGAGCATAGGCAGCGCCGGACGCCAACAGCGAGGCTGCAATCAACGAAACAGCGAAACGATTGTTCATCATGTCCTCCAGTTGAAATTGATAACGATCAAACAACAGGCGGGAAGAAGGAAGGTTCCGGCTCCATCTGGGCAGTTCCAGGGAACAGAACAACGCGAGGGCGACCCGTTCGTTAAGACAAAAATTCAATTCGGAACAATCTGCCGCTCAGACCGGCACAAGCCTGTCTCGTCGCGTCACATCCGGGCTCGCCGGTACATCGTCGAGCGGCAGATCGAGAATCTCCTCGAATTCGAGGATGTTGTCGATCTCGGTCCCCATTGCGATGTTGGTCACGCGTTCGAGGATGAACTCGACCACGACCGGCACGCGATGACGCTTCATCAACTCGCGCGCGTTCGCGAACGCCGCCTGCGCATCCTTCGGGTCAGTGACGCGAATCGCCTTGCAGCCCAGCCCTTCGGCGACCGCGACGTGATCGACGCCATAGACTCCGAGTTCAGGGGCGTTGATGTTCTCGAACGACAGCTGCACATGATAATCCATATCGAAGGCGCGCTGCGCCTGACGGATCAATCCGAGATAGGAATTGTTCACGACGACGTGGATATAGGGCAATTTGAACTGAGCGCCGACCGCGAGCTCCTCGATCAGGAACTGAAAATCGTAATCGCCCGAGAGCGCAACAATCTCGCGGGTCGGATCGGCCGCGCGAACGCCCAGCGCCGCGGGAAGCGTCCAGCCCAGGGGACCTGCCTGTCCGGCATTGATCCAGTTGCGCGGATGATAGACGCCCAGGAATTGCGCCCCGGCGATCTGCGACAACCCGATCACGCTGACATAGCAGGTATCGCGGCCGAACGCCCGGCTCATCTCTTCATAGACGCGCTGCGGCTTGATCGGCACGTTGTCGAAGTGACTCTTGCGCAGCATCGATCGTTTGCGATTGGCGCACGCCGCAGGCCAGGTCTGCCGCTTCTTCAGCTTGCCGGATTTCTGTCGTTCTTTCGCAACCATGCCGAACAGTTCGAGCGCGGCCTTGGCATCGGAGACGATGCCGAGATCGGGATTGAAGACGCGCCCGATCTGGGTCGGCTCGATATCGACATGCACGAAGCTGCGGCCCCTGGTGTAGGTCTCGATCGACCCGGTGTGCCTGTTGGCCCAGCGGTTGCCGATGCCAAGCACGAAATCGGATTCCAGCAGCGTTGCATTGCCGTAGCGATGGCTGGTCTGCAATCCGACCATCCCCGCCATCAGTGCGTGGTCATCCGGAATGGCGCCCCAGCCCATCAGCGTCGGTACCACTGGTACGTTGACGATCTTGGCGAAGGCCACAAGCAGGTCGGATGCGTCGGCATTGATGACACCGCCCCCCGCCACAATCAGCGGACGTTCCGCGGCATTGAGCATATCGAGCGCCTTCTCGATCTGCTTGCGGGTTGCGGCCGGCTTGTAGACCGGCAACGGCTGATAGATTTCGTCGTCGAATTCGATTTCCGCGAGTTGCACGTCAAGTGGAAGGTCGATCAGCACCGGGCCGGGACGCCCCGAACGCATGATGTGGAAGGCCTGGCTGAAAACGCGCGGCACCAGCGCCGGTTCGCGCACAGTCACCGCCCACTTCGTCACCGGTTTCGCAATCGACTCGATATCGACGGCTTGAAAGTCTTCCTTGTAGAGACGCGCGCGGGGCGCTTGCCCGGTGACGCAAAGGATCGGAATCGAATCGGCGATCGCCGAATAAAGACCGGTGATCATGTCGGTGCCGGCCGGGCCTGACGTGCCGATGCAGACCCCGATATTGCCCGCCCTGGCGCGGGTGTAACCCTCGGCCATGTGCGAGGCACCTTCGACGTGGCGCGCCAGGATATGATTGATCGAGCCGCGCTTCTTCAGGGCCGAGTACAAGGGATTGATCGCAGCGCCGGGAACGCCGAACGCGCAAGTGACGCCTTCCCTTTCCAGAACACGCACGGCAGCATCGATCGCTCGCATCTTCGCCATAAGATAGCCCGTTGGTTTGTGCTGGTTCGCGCGATCATCACGCGAACGACACTCGATCTCAACGGAACAGATTTTATTTCCCGCGGTATGGCGCTCCGCCGGATTTCCGGCGCTGGTTCAGGCGATTAGCGGGAAGAAAAAGTGGAATTATCGGTCTGACCGAATTCGCGCTTGGCTGAAGCTCCATCCGCAGCCGCCGGCATGACGCCGCCGATCGCCGCCGTGAGCTCGGCTGCAATCCCACGCACCGTCCTGCCGATAGCAGGCAGCCGGTCGTCGGTCAGCCGGCTGGTCATGCCGGACACCGAAATCGCCGCGAGCGGTTCGCTGCAATCGTTGTAGACCACGGCGGCAACGCAGCGCAGCCCGATGCGCGCTTCCTCATCGTCGACGGCATAACCCTGTCGCCGGATCGCATGCAGCTCTTTGAACAATTCGCTCGGCCGCACGATCGACTTTTCGGTCGAACGCGGCATGCCTTGCCGGTGGATGATCGCGTTGACGTCTTCGTCGGAATAGGTAGCGAGCACCGCTTTGCCGACGCCGGACGCCACCATCGCGACGCGGCCGCCGACCTTGGTGAGCGAACGCATGATCTCGCGGCTTTCCATGCGGGTCAGCACGATGATCGATTCATCATCGACCACCGCCAGATTTGCCGTTTCCCGCGTCTGGTCGCGCAATTTTCGCAAATACGGCATGGCCTGCGCGACAAAATTGCGGCGACGGGCGAACGTCGCCCCCACGGCAAAGCTCTGCGCGCCGACATGCCACTTCGATTCATAGCGGTCGAATTGCACGAAGCGCCGCTTTTCCAGCGTCGCCAGCAGACGATGAACGGTGGAGGTCGACAGGCCGGTGCGGACGGAAAGATCGCTCAGCCGATATCCCTCATCGTCTTCGGCCAGCGTTTCAATAATGAGAAGAGCACGATCAACCGACTGCACGCCACCATCTTTGGAGCCGTTGTCCGCTGGGGATTTCGGCTCGCTGAGCCTGCGCCGGATCACGTTTCTCTTCATCGCGACCTGCATTCATCCATTGGTCAGACTGCTAGCGCGTGATTACTTCTCCCTCCCCCCGTTCTTCACGGAGCCGAGACGAGCGAAGCTCGCTCTTAGAGGGTTGGGGTAAGGGGCTCTCTCCACGAACGGAGATCGCGGAGAGTCCCCCCACCCGAAGCCTTCGGCTCAACCTCGCAAGCGGGGCGAGGTGAATAGACAAATGCCGTTCCGGACTGTCCGAAGCGGCATTAGTCGTTCCATCCTTACAACAGGCCCGCGCCGCGCGCCCACTTGTATTTGGCCCCCAACACCTCGACCGGCATTTCGGTCGAGTAGGCATAGGCCGGGATGCCGTTCTGGTAGAGATACTCGGCGGCCTCCTCGACCTCGACGTCGCCGGCGAGCGAGGCGACCATCGGCTTCACGAAACCCTTGGCCTCCATCTCCTTCTTCACCTCGACCATGTTGCGGGCAAACACCATCGGCGGGGTGACGATGGTGTGCCAGTAGCCGAGGATCAGCGAATGAATGCGCTCGTCGGACAGGCCGAGCTTGACGGTGTTGACGTAAGTGATCGGCGGTTCGCCGCCGGTGATATCGACCGGGTTGCCGGCGGCCCCGAACGGCGGGATGAACTTGCGGAATGCGGCGTCGAGGTCCGGCGGCATCGTCATCAACGAGAGACCGTTGTCGACCACCGAATCCGACAACAGCACGCCGGAGCCGCCCGCGCCGGTGATAATCAGCACATTCTCGCCCTTCGGCGTCGGCAGCACCGGCAGGCCGCGCGCGAACTCGAGCAATTGCCTTAGGCTGCGGGCGCGGATCACGCCGGACTGCTTGAACACATCCTCGTAGATCTTGTCGTTGCCGGCGAGCGCGCCGGTGTGGGAGGAAGCAGCCTTGGCGCCGGCAGAGGTGCGGCCCGCCTTCAAGACCACCACCGGCTTCTTCTTCGAAACCCGCTTGGCGGCTTCCGCGAAGGCGCGGCCGTCCTTCAGGTCTTCGCAATGCTGCGCGATCAGGTTGGTGTTCGGGTCCTGCTCGAAGAAGGCGAGCAGATCATCCTCGTCGATATCGGACTTGTTGCCGAGGCCGACGATCGCGGAGACGCCCATCTTGGCGGAGCGCGAGAAACCGATGATCGCCATGCCGATGCCGCCGGACTGCGACGACAGCGCCGCGTGGCCCTTGACGTCGTAGGCGGTGCAGAACGTGGCGCAGAGATTGGCCGGGGTATAGTAGAAGCCGTAGATGTTCGGCCCCATCAGGCGGACGTTGTACTTCTTGCCGACCTCGACGATTTCGGCCTGCAATTCAGGCGCGCCTGCTTCGGCAAAGCCCGACGGAATCAGAACGGCGCCGGGAATTTTCTTCTCGCCGCATTCGACCAGGGCGCCAGCGACGAATTTTGCCGGGATCGCAAACACCGCGGTGTCGATCACGCCCGGCACATCCTTGACGCTCTTGTAAGCCTTGTAGCCCAGAATGTCGGCGGCTTTCGGGTGGATCGGATAGATCTCGCCCTTGTAGCCGCCGTTGATCAGATTTTTCATCACCGAGTTGCCGATCTTGCCGTCTTCGGCGGAGGCGCCGATCACGGCAACCGCCTTCGGCTGCATGATGCGGTTCATCGCGGCGACGATTTCCTCGTTCGGGCGCGGCGCCGGGCGCGGCTTGTAGTCGAAGTCAACGACGATGCGGACGTCGGCGGCGATCGCATCCTTTTTGGTGGCGAATACCGGGTTGAGATCGAGTTCGACGATTTCGGGGAAGTCGCTGACGAGCTGCGACACCTTGATGATGATGTCGGCGAGCGCCTCGCGGTTGACGGGATCGCTGCCGCGCACGCCCTTCAGCATGTCATGGGCCTGAATGCCGTCGAGCATCGA
>DASSGM010000205.1:0-2393 GCA_035693465.1 Bradyrhizobium sp.
TCAGGCCTTTCGCTCTCGTGCCCGCCATCGCCATGATGGTTTTGCTCCTTGTGTGGAGCATCGCCGATAGTCTGCGCAGCAATTGATGTGTACGCGTGGGAAGAAACATCCAACTGATTGTTTTCGCAGTCTGGAGGTCAAGTGAGCGCCAATGACACAGGATCGGCCTTGGCTTTGCGCACTGTCGCATTGCCAGCATTCACGAATGCACACGGCGATATCTTTGGCGGTTGGCTCTTATCGCAAATGGATCTAGCTGGCGGTACAGTCGCCACCCGTTTGGCCGAGGGGAGAATCGTCACTGTCGCTGTGACCGAGATGAGCTTTCAGCTTCCGGTCCTCGTTGGTGACGAAGTCACCTGCTTTGCCAATGTCGTTAAGATCGGACGCTCCTCGATAGCCCTTAAAATCAGTGCCTTTGCCCGCCGCGGGCGCACCGGAGAGGACATCAAGGTGACCGAGGGACTTTTCACGTATGTGGCAGTCGATGCGAAGGGAAAATCTCGACCGGTACAAGCGCATGTCGCAACCCGCAGGTGGGCTGACCAATGAGCTTGCAAAGCCAAGGGAAGGTCTTTGCTGCGGCGCCGGCGCCTCAGCTGACCGCGAGAGACATGCAGCGGCGCTATGTCCTGGCATGGGCATTGTGCCTTGTTTTCTACTTCCTGCAGTATGCGCTCCGTTCTGCGCCAGGCGTGATGACGCATGAACTATTTCTCGCCGCCATGCCAGCGACGGTCAAAGCCATCGCTGGTAGTCGTAATTGATGCGCCCTCCGCGAACCGGTTCGAGCATCTCCTTGGAGACTGACCATGAATATTGAGGATTTTCGAGTCTTCCCGCGGTTCAGCATCGCCGCTCTTGAGCTTGGGGACGCGGAAGAGAAGAGGCGTCGGGCGCTCAAAGGCGAGCAGGTGTCCGTTTGGGAGAAGTCGCTCCCATCCACCGCCTTCAGTGAATATGTGCGCGACGTCTGGGAGCGGTCGATCCTGTTTCTGGACATCCTGCGCGAACGCGGTAACCAGCATGAGGACATGTTGGCGCGCGAGGTGACCTCGGTCCTGACCTACGACAGCGAGCTGGTGATGCGCGGCGACGAATTGCCTCATCCGGTCAACTACTCGCTCCTGCGCATCATTCCGCCGGACGGCGCCGAGGTCGATGACCGCAAGCGCCCGGTCTTTGTCATCGATCCGCGCGCCGGGCAGGGACCGGGCATCGGCGGCTTCAAACCGTCGAGCGAGATCGGCGACGCGTTCAAGGCGGGGCATCCCGTCTACTTCGCCAGCTTTACCGCTCAGCCTGTCGAGGGACAGCGGATCGAAGACGTCGCGTGCGCACTGACCATCTTCATCGAGAAGGTTGCCCAGTTGCATCCCGAGGCGCTCGGCAAGCCCTTCGTGATCGGCAACTGCCAGGCTGGATGGCACGCGATGATGGCCGCGTGCATGCGGCCCGACGTGGTCGGGCCAATGGTGATTGCGGGCGCGCCGCTCTCCTATTGGGCAGGCGTGCGTGGCAGGAACGCCATGCGCTATCTGGGCGGCTGGTACGGCGGAAGCTGGCTCGATCGCGCGATCAGCGATCTCGGCAACGGCATCTTCGATGCCGCCTGGCTGGTCGCCAACTTCGATAATCTCAACCCCGCCAATACCCTGTGGACGAAGCAGTACACCGTGTGGGCCAACCCCGAGCGGGAAAAGAGCCGCTACCTGCAGTTCGAAAGATGGTGGGGCGATTTTGTCCTACTGCGCGGCGAAGAGATGCAGTGGATGGTCGACAATCTGTTTATTGGCAACAAATTCTCGACCGGTCAGATCATTACCAGCGACGGCATTCGGCTCGACATCCGGGAAGTCAAGGCGCCGATCGTCTGCTTCTGCTCGCACGGCGACAACATCAGCCCGCCGCAGCAGGCGCTGGATTGGATCCTCGACAATTACCAAAACGTTGATGAAATCCGGGAGTGCGGCCAGAGGATTTTCTACACCATTGATCCAAAGGTCGGCCATCTAGCCATTTTTGTCGGCACCAAGGTGGCCGCGAAAAACCATGCCGAGTTTATCAACAGCATGGAGCTGATCGACACGATGCCGCCGGGGCTGTACGAGATCGTGATCACCGAGAAGCCGGGCGCCGAGGCCTCAAGTCAGGGAGAAGTGGGCGATTTCGATTTGTCACTTGAGGAACGCGGGCTTGACGACATCCGTGCGCTGGGTTGCAACTCCCTCGAGGATGAGCGCGAATTTGCGGCCGTCGCACGCGTTTCAGAGTTCAACAACGCGCTTTATCAAACCTTCCTGCAGCCCTGGGTCAAGATGGTGAGCGGCCCCCAGGTCGCGCGCGCGGTTGTTGAGCTGAACCCGCTACGGCTTGGCTATTCTCTGCTGTCC
>DASSGM010000206.1:0-7216 GCA_035693465.1 Bradyrhizobium sp.
CGGCGCGCGTGCGCGCAATCCGAGCGGCGATACCGTCGAGCATCATGGGGACGCGCATGGTCATGGTGCCGTGCCGGTCGGCGAGGATGCGGCCGTTATCCATGCCTCTCACCACGAGGCCGATGCGCATGACGATCACGGCCACGACGATCATGCAGTCGAGCCGCCGGCGGCAGGTTCGCGCGCGGCCGAGCTGATCACGACCGGGCTGCTGCTGGTCGGGGCGGCGCTGTCCTGGTTCGTATTGGTCGATGTCGGCTTCATGCACCACGACGCGCGGATCGCGCTCTTTCCATGGATTACATCAGGGGACCTGCAGGTCCCGTGGTCGCTGAGGATCGATACGCTCACTGCTGTCATGCTGGTGGTGGTCAACACCATATCGTCGCTCGTGCATCTCTATTCAATCGGCTATATGGACCAGGACCCGTATCGGCCACGGTTCTTCGGCTACCTGTCGATGTTCACCTTCGCGATGCTGATGCTGGTCACCGCGGATAATCTGGTGCAGATGTTTTTCGGGTGGGAGGGCGTTGGTCTCGCAAGCTACCTACTGATCGGATTCTGGTACCACAAGCCGTCGGCGAACGCCGCCGCGATCAAGGCCTTCATCGTCAATCGGGTCGGCGATTTCGGATTTTTGCTTGGTATTTTCGCGATCTTCATGCTGATCGGCTCGATCGACTTGGAGACGATCTTCGCGGCCGCGCCGGGCCTGACCGGCAAGACCATCGACTTCTTCGGCTGGCACGCCGACGCGCTAACGCTGACATGCGTGCTGCTGTTCATGGGCGCGATGGGTAAGTCGGCTCAGTTCCTGCTGCACACCTGGTTGCCGGACGCGATGGAAGGTCCGACGCCGGTCTCGGCCTTGATCCACGCCGCGACCATGGTCACCGCAGGGGTCTTCATGGTGGCGAGATTGTCGCCGCTGTTCGAACTGGCGCCGACTGCGCAGGCCGTGGTGATGTTCTTCGGCGCCACTACCGCCTTTTTCGCCGCGACAGTCGGCCTCGTGCAGAACGACATCAAGCGCATCGTCGCTTATTCGACCTGTTCGCAGCTCGGCTACATGTTTGTGGCGATGGGAGCAGGGGCGTATTCCGTGGGCATGTTCCACCTGTTCACCCACGCCTTCTTCAAGGCACTGTTGTTCCTGGGGTCCGGCTCGGTGATCTATGCGATGCATCACGAACAGGACATCCGCAACATGGGCGGGTTGTGGCGCAAAATTCCTTTCACGTTTTTCGTCATGAGCATCGGCACGCTGGCATTGACCGGATTTCCCTTCTTCGCCGGCTATTTCTCCAAGGATGCGATCATCGAATCCGCCTACGCGTCGCACAATCCGATCGGGTTCTATGGCTTCTTGGCGACCGTTATCGCAGCCGGCCTGACCGCGTTTTACTCCTGGCGGCTGATGTTCAAGACCTTCTTCGGCGAACCTCACGACCCCGAGCATTATGATGCCGCGCACGAGAGCCCGCTGTGGATGCTGGTTCCGATCGGCATTCTGGCGGCCGGATCGATCCTGTCGGGCTTTCCGTTCAAGGAGCTGTTCGCTGGTCACGGCGTAGAAGAATTTTTCCGCGACTCGCTGAAGATGCATCCGCACATCATCGAGGAGATGGAAGCCATCCCCGAGTGGATAAAATTACTCCCGACGGTGATGATGGCGATTGGCGCCTATGTGTCCTACGTCTTCTATATCCGCCGGCCCTACATTCCGGAGGAACTCGCCAATCAGCACCAGATGCTCTACCAGTTCCTGCTCAACAAATGGTATTTCGACGAGCTCTATGACCTGATTTTCGTTCGCCCAGCGAAGCGGCTCGGACGTTTCCTGTGGAAGGTCGGTGACGGCTATATCATCGACGGCTTTGGACCCGATGGCGTGTCGGCCCGGGTGCTTGACGTCACACGCAATGTGGTGCGGCTGCAGACCGGCTATCTCTATCACTACGCGTTCGCGATGCTGATCGGGGTTGCCGGACTGATCACCTGGTTCATGTTCGGCTTGGGAGGCCAGTGATGACGACCTGGCCGATTCTCTCCCTCGTTACTTTCCTGCCAGTCTTCGGCGTGTTGATCGTCTATATCAGTCGCGGCGACGACGATGCAGCCCGGCGCAATTCGCGCTGGATCGCGCTCTGGACCACGCTGATTACCTTCGCGGTGTCGCTGATCCTGGTCTGGCGTTTCGATCCAACGCAGCCGGATTTTCAGTTTGTCGAGAAAGCGCCTTGGCTTACCAACACCATCACCTATCACATGGGCGTCGACGGCATCTCGCTGCCGTTCGTCATCCTGACCACCGCGCTGATGCCGATCTGCATTCTCGCGAGCTGGAAATCGGTAACGTTGCGCCTGCGCGAATACATGATGGCGTTCCTGCTGCTGGAAACGCTGATGGTTGGCACCTTCTGCGCGCTCGACCTCGTGCTGTTTTATCTGTTCTTCGAGGGCGGCCTGATCCCAATGTTCCTGATCATCGGCGTATGGGGTGGGCCGCGCCGGGTCTATGCCTCCTTCAAGTTCTTCCTCTACACGCTGCTCGGCTCGGTCTTGATGCTGCTGGCGATCATGGCGCTGTACTGGAATGCCGGCACTACCGATATTCCGACGTTGATGCACACTGCGGTGCCGCGGAACTTGCAGACCTGGGCTTGGCTGGCATTCTTCGCTTCCTTCGCGGTCAAGTTGCCGATGTGGCCCGTGCACACCTGGCTGCCGGACGCGCATGTCGAGGCGCCGACCGCGGGCTCGGTGATCCTGGCCGCGATCCTCCTGAAGATGGGCGGCTACGGTTTCCTGCGCTTCTCGCTGCCGATGTTTCCGGCTGCGTCGCATGATTTCGCGCCGCTGATCTTCTCGCTTTCGGTGATCGCCATCATCTACACCTCGCTGGTGGCGCTGATGCAGGAAGACATCAAGAAGCTGATCGCCTACTCCTCCGTGGCCCATATGGGCTTCGTCACCATGGGAATTTTCGCCGGTACCACCCAGGGCGTCGCCGGCGGCGTGTTTCAGATGGTGTCGCACGGCATCGTGTCGGGCGCGCTGTTCCTCTGCGTCGGCATCGTCTACGACCGCATGCACACCCGCGAGATCACAGCCTATGGCGGGCTGGTCAACCGCATGCCGCTTTACGCGCTGGTGTTTATGGTCTTCACCTTGGCCAATGTCGGTCTGCCCGGCACCTCAGGTTTTATCGGCGAATTCATGACGCTGATCGGCACCTTCAAGATCTCGATTCCGACCGCCAGCTTCGCCGCCACCGGCGTGATCCTGTCGGCGGCGTATGCGCTGTGGCTCTATCGCAAGGTCATTTTCGGCGTGCTGAAGCCGTCGCTGGCGGGCATCAAGGATCTTACCCTCCGCGAGAGCCTGACGCTGATGCCGCTGGTGGCTCTCACCATCCTGTTTGGGATCTATCCGAAGCCGGTGCTGGACATGTCAGCGGCGTCGGTACAGCAACTCGTCAATAATTACACCACCGCAGTCACTGCCGTGAAAGCAGCCGGACTGCTGCAGTGAGCGCAACTGTTCAGGACACCGCGCCATGAGCTTTGAGAGTGCAGGATATCCGTTGTTGCCCGCGCTGCCGGAGCTCGTGCTGGCTGCGGGCGCGATGGGGCTCTTGATGTTGGGGGCCTATCGGGTCCAGCGGACGACCAGTCTCGTCACCGGCCTTGCGATTTCTCTTCTGGTGATCACCGGCGGGCTGGAGCTGCTGCTGCCCGCGGGCAAATCGACGACATTTGCGGGAGGCTTCATTGTCGACGACTTTGCCCGTTTCCTGAAAATCGTGGCGCTGATCGGATCGGTGGCGACGCTCGTACTTTCGGCGGAATATCTGGCCGATCCATCCCGGCGCATCTTCGAATACTCGATCCTGGTGGTGCTCTCGACGCTCGGGATGATGGTGCTGATCTCGGCCGGCGACCTGATCATGCTTTATCTCGGGCTTGAGCTGATGTCTCTCGCGCTTTACGTGGTGGCGGCGAGCAATCGCGACAACGTCAAGTCTACTGAAGCCGGCTTGAAGTACTTCGTGCTCGGCGCGCTGTCGTCGGGGATGCTGCTGTACGGTGCCTCATTGATCTATGGCTTCACCGGCACCGTGAGTTTCCCAGGCATCGCGGCGGCGGTGAAGACCGGCAGCATCGGTATTGTGTTCGGTCTGGTGTTCCTGCTCGCGGGGCTTTGCTTCAAGATTTCGGTGGTGCCGTTCCACATGTGGACGCCCGACGTGTATGAGGGCGCACCGACGCCCGTCACCGCGTTCTTCGCCTCCGCGCCGAAGGTCGCAGCGATTGCGGTGTTCACGCGCGTGGCGCTCACCGCATTCCCGGACATCCTTTCGCAATGGCAGCAGATCATCGTGTTTGTCGCGATCGCCTCGATGGCGCTGGGATCGTTCGCCGCCATCGGCCAGAGGAACATCAAGCGACTGATGGCCTATTCCTCGATCGGCCATATGGGGTTTGCCCTGGTTGGACTGGCTGCAGGCACGGCAGAGGGCGCGCAGGGTGTGCTGGTTTATATCGCGATCTATGTGTCGATGACACTCGGCTCCTTCGCTGTGATCCTGACCATGAAGCGCAACGGCCAGCATGTCGAAAACATCAGCGACCTCGCTGGATTGTCGCGCACCAATCCGTTGCTGGCATTCGTCTTCGCGATGCTGCTGTTCTCCCTGGCGGGTATTCCGCCGCTGGCGGGTTTCTTCGCTAAATTCTATGTATTCGTTGCGGCGATCAAGGCCGGATTGTTCACGCTGGCTGTCATCGGCGTGGTCACCAGCGTGGTCGGCGCATTTTACTATCTCACCGTCATCAAGGTGATGTATTTCGACGAGCCGCTGGTCCGGCTCGATCCGATGCGCATCGAACTGCGCACGGTGCTGGCGGTCGCGGGCCTGTTCAACATCTTTTTCTTCGTCTATCCGGCGCCGCTGGTCAGCGTGGCAACGGCTGCCGCGAAGTCGCTGTTTTAGGGCATGATCCCGAAAAGTGGATTCCGGTTTTCGGAGAAGATCATGCCCAAAAAGAACATCGACACCCAGCCGGCTTTGACTAAGCCGGATCAGCCCTGAAATGGCATTCTCGCTCGGTCCTCGAGCCAGCTCGGCCGGCTACCGGCTCGCCGTCTTCGATCATATCGGTTCGACCAACGCGGAAGCTATGGCGCGGGCGCGCAATGGCGAGGGTGGGCCGATATGGTTCGTGACCTCGGAGCAAACGGCGGGGCGTGGACGGCGGCACCGCCCCTGGATCGCGCCGCGTGGTAATCTCGCCAGCAGCATCCTCGAAATTGTCGAGGTGTCGCCTGCGGTCGCGGCGACGCTGGGTTTTGCCGCGGGGGTTGCGCTGGAGGCGGCGCTGCAAAAGGTCAGCGTCGAAGCGTCGCTTAGGTCGGCGGGATCGGATCATATGAAATTTTCGCTGAAATGGCCCAACGACGTGCTGGCGGGCCGACGAAAGCTTGCCGGCATTCTGCTGGAGGCCGAAGCCGTAGCGGGCGACCGACTGGCCGTGGTCGTTGGCATCGGCACCAACGTGGTTGCGGCGCCGGAAGGCACGCCAACGCCAGCGACCTCGCTGGCGGCGCTGGGCGTCCATATCGGCGCGGAGGAATTGTTTGCTACGCTCTCAGACGCCTGGGCGGAATTCCGCGGCATCTGGGACAACGGCCGCGGCTTTGCCGAGATCCGGCGGCTCTGGTTAGCGCGCGCCGCCGGACTCGGGGAGCCGGTCGCGATCCAGGCCGGCGGCTCCGGCGTGGAAGGGACATTCGACACCATCGATGACACAGGCTGCCTGATCGTCCGGACGGCCGATGGCAAGCGGGTGCCGATATCGGCAGGCGATGTCTATTTCGGCTCGGCGGCCTCGGCGGGGGCAGCCTGATGGCGGCACCGGAACTGACCTTCGCGCCGCTCGGCGGCGTCGGCGAGATCGGCATGAACCTGTCGATCTACGGCCTGCGCAACGGCCAGCAGCGCACCTGGCTCGCGGTCGATCTCGGCGTATCCTTTGGCGACGAGGAGCATCTGCCTGGCATCGATCTGATCATGCCCGACATCTCCTTTCTTGAAAAAGAGCGCAACAATCTGATTGGACTGGTACTGACTCACGCCCACGAAGACCATTTCGGCGCCATCATCGACCTGTGGCCGAAGCTGAAATGCCCGATCTATGCGACTCAATTCAGTGCCGCGTTGTTCGAGGCCAAATGCGCTTCCGAGCGCAATCCGCCGAAAATCCCGGTCACCGTCGTGCGATCGGGCGGCCACATCGATCTCGGACCGTTCAAGGTCGAGTTCATTCCGGTCGCGCATTCGATACCGGAATCCCACGCGCTCGCGATCCACACTTCGGCAGGAACGGTGCTGCACACCGGCGACTGGAAGATCGATCCGACGCCGATCATAGGTCCGCCGACCGACGAGCGGCGGTTGCGCGAACTCGGCGAGGCCGGCGTGCTGGCGCTGATCGGCGATTCCACCAACGCTGTGCGGGAAGGGCGCTCGCCGTCGGAAGCGGAAGTCGCAAAGACCATCATCGAACTGGTGAAGGCGGCCAAAGGCCGGGTCGCCGTGACCACCTTTGCTTCCAACGTCGCGCGGGTGCGCGCGGTCGCGGACGCGGCTCGCCTCGCCGGGCGCGAGGTCGTGGTGGTTGGACGCGCGATGGAGCGTGTGGTGCAGGTAGCGCGCGAAACCGGCTATCTCGACGGCGTGCAGAATTTCCGCGGCGTCGATCTATATGGCCATTTTCCGCCCGACAAGGTGCTGGCGCTCTGCACGGGCAGCCAGGGCGAGCCGCGCGCCGCGCTGGCGCGCATCGCCAATGACGATCATCCCGAGGTGACGCTGAACAAGGGCGATTGCGTGATTTTTTCCTCCCGCACCATTCCCGGGAACGAGAAGGCCGTGGGCGCCATCATCAACGGTCTGATCGCGCAAGGTGTCGAGGTAATCACCGACCGCACCCACCTGGTCCATGTCTCCGGCCATCCCCGTCGCGACGAACTTCGCGATATAATCTCGTGGGTTCGCCCACAATTGCTAATCCCCGTTCACGGCGAAGCGCTGCACCTATCCGAACATGCGCGCCTGGCGCGGGCCGCGGGCGTGCCGAAGGTTTTGGTCTGCCGCAATGGCGATCTGGTGAAGCTCGGGCCGGGCGATCCCGGGATCATCGACGAACTG
>DASSGM010000207.1:0-18616 GCA_035693465.1 Bradyrhizobium sp.
GTTGGAGATGTGGACTGGCGATCAGCTCCAGCATTGCGAAAAGGTGCGCCCCGGCGACTACATCTACATTCCGGCGGGTGTCCTGCACGTTGCGGTTAATCGCGGCACCACGCCGGCGGTCTTCATGGGATCGCGCAACGACGCGAGTGCACAGGAGAGCGTGGTGATGCGGCCGGAGATGGATGCACGTGTGCCGTGAGCGGCTGCTGGCGATTTTGGCGTATTGGGCGGTGATACTCGATTGGGACAAACCTCGCGGCGCAAGCCGCGGGGTTTTGTTGCCGTGAATTGTGAGGTGAGGCCGATATGAGTTCTCCCTCTCCCCGTTCTTACGGGGTCGAGACGAGCGAAGCTCGCTCTTAGAGGGTTGGGGTGAGGGGCTTCTTTCCGCACGGGGAGAGGTGAAGAGGGCCACCCTCAATTGACGTCCATCTGCAGGCCTTCCTGCTTGATGATGGCAGCGAATTTCGCGGTCTCTGCCTGTACGAAATCGGAAAACTGTTGCGGGGAGCCGTAGTCGGTGCGCGCGCCCATCGCGGCGATATTGCGCTTCGTGTCCTCGCGCTCGAGGAAGACTTTGATCTCCTTGTTGAGGGTATCGACAATGGGCGCAGGCGCGCTCTTCGGCAGGAAAATGCCGAACCAGGACGAGACGTCGAATTTGGCCAGCTCCGGCGCGCTCTCGCGCATGGTCGGAATATCGGGCGCTGAGGCGCTGCGTTCGGGTGTGGTCACCGCCAGGCCATTGAGCTTGCCATCCTGGATCTGCGGTAATGAGGGGAAGAGGTTGTCGAACAGGATCTGGATGTCGTTTCCGAGCGCGGCCTGCAGTGCCGGCCCGGCGCCGCGGAACGGCACGTGCACCATCTTCAAGCCGGTCAATTGCAGGAACCAGGCGCCGGTGAGGTGCGGGCTCTGGCCGACGCCGGAGGAGCCGTAAGTGAGCTTGTCGGGGTTCGCCTTGATATAAGCGATCAACTCGGCGATCGATTTGATACCGGTCGAGGGATGCGCCGAGACGATATTCGGAATCCGGATCAGGTTACTGACGGGCTGCAGCTGGTCGGGCTTGTAGCTCATATTGCGGAAGATGCTGTAGGCGATGGCGTTGGGGCCGGGATTGCCGACCAGGATGGTGTGGCCGTCGCCCTTCTGGCGTACCACCTCCGACGTGCCGATGGTACCGCCGCCGCCGGACCGGTTCTCCACGATCGCGGACTGGCCCCAGGCCTTCTGCAGATGCGCCGCCAGCATGCGTCCCATCACGTCGGTGCTGCCGCCGGCCGCTGCCGGCACGATCAGGCGAACAGTTTCGGTGGGCCGCCAGTCGGCAGCCTGGCCGAGGCGCGGCGAGGCGGCCGTGGCCGAAAACACTGCGGCTGCAGACAGCACACGGCGGCGAGAAAATCTTGTGGTCACATGTCACTCCCTGCTTCGATTATTGTTGTTTTGCGCAGAGCGTAGGGAATGCGCGTCGGCTCGGCAAGCGACGGCTTGGCGCAGGCACAATGAACCTGCGTCGCGTCCGGGACACGATTGCTTGCCTTAGTTGAAGCTGAGCAGCTTGAACAACGGCGTCAGGTAGCTGAGCTCCTGGCCCGAGGTCGGCGTCGTGCGACTGATGAAGTCGAATATCCGGCCGTCCTGCAGCCCGTAATTGGCGAGCCGCTGCACCTGGCGGTTCTTGTCGAAATAGATTGCGATCACCCGCTGGTCGACGAGCCTCTGGTTCATGAAGGCGATCGGACGCTCGGTTCGCTGCGAAATGTAATAGAAGACCTCGCCGTTGAGGGTCGCGACCGTGGATGGCGTTCCCATCACGATCAGCACCTGATCCTGGCTCGCCCCGATCGGGATTTGCTCGAGCGCGCCGGGTGGCAGGATATAGCCCTTCTGAAACTGTTCGCCGGTGCATCCGCCCAGCGTCGCGCACACCAGGGCGATGGCGACAACAGCGCACATGCCGCCCCAGCGCGCGAGGACGCCGCGCGGAGTGCACACGCGTGAGCATCTTTGGCTAGTCACAATCATTCCGGAACTGGTCCCGTCCCCTTGCGTCGCGCGAGGCGTTGACGTACCGGGCAGCACGCCGGATTGCAACAAGCGCTTGCCCCGGTGCGGGGGATTTGACATTCGCTGCAATATTTTCCACGAGTCGTCATCGCGAATGTCAAATCCCACAAACCGCACTAGAATCACATATTTGCCAGTGTCCTTTCGGCTCTAACATTCGCGAACGAGCTCGCTGCAACGGAGGCGAATGTTAGCGCCGGGACACTGGTGGGCTCACACGCGGAACCCGCAATGCTTTGGCCGTTCACTCACTTCAGGAAACCCCGGAACCCCTGGCGAGGCACCATTGAAGCCATCTATGGCATGATCGTGACGCAAGCGCGAGAACCGTTGTTTTATCGGGACTTGGGCGTGCCGGACACGGTTAATGGCCGTTTTGATCTGCTGGTGCTGCATTTGTGGATGGTATTGCGGCGGCTGAGGTTTATCGAGGATGGCGGCGCCAGCGCTTCGCAGGCGCTGTTCGATCATTTCTGCGACGACATGGACGCCAATCTGCGCGAATTGGGTGTCGGCGATCTCGCCGTGCCCAAGCGCATGCAGGCCTTCGGAGAGGCCTTCTACGGGCGGGCGGCGGCCTACGATCGGGCTTTAGCCGCGGGGGCGGAGTCGCTGGCGCAAGCGTTATGCAAGAATATCTTGAACGGCAAGGAAATCGAAAACGCGCGGCGGCTTGCCTTCTATGTCGAGGCGGCCACGACCTATTTGGCAGGGCTGGATGAGGCGGCGTTGCAGAGCGGATCGTGGAGATTTCCTTCGCCGGCACGAGTGAGCGCGCAGCAATGAACCGAGCAAACCGCATAACGAATAAGGCCGATCCCTGGCGCGTCCCTGTCACCGTGGCGCAAATCCCGGAGGCTGGATTGCATCGCGACATCGAAGCTGATGCCGCCGAACGCGAGGCCATGGCAGAGGTCGCCGGTGTGCGCGAAATTCTCTCGGCGCATGCCACGCTCGATGTGATGCCCAAGGGTGGAGGACGCGTCCAAGTCAGCGGCCATGTTCGAGCGCGGGTCGGTCAGACCTGCGTCGTTACTCTCGACCCGATCGAGAACGAGATAGATGAACTGATCGATCTGATTTTTGCACCGCCCGAGCAAATTCCAGCACTCGCCGATCTCGTCGATGAGAGCGTCGAAAGCGGTGCCGAGATTCCGGATCCGCCGGAGCCGATCGTCAACGGCGTCATCGATCTTGGGCGGCTCGCGACCGATGCGTTGTTCCTGGGGATCGATCCGTACCCACGCCGGCCGGATGCGGTTTTCGAGCCGCCGATGGCGGCCACCGATCCGGAGGATCATCCATTTGCTGCGCTGAAGGCGCTGCAAGCTGACACAAAACCGGTCGCTCCAGGGAAGCCGAAGCGCCGCTGAAGCCTGCCGGAAGCGGCGTTGAGTTTGCATGACGGATTCATTGGCGATTCAACGATTCGACCTAATCGGTTGAATTATATCACTTTATTCGTAGGCGCCGGGTCCGCGTCGCGGAGCTGCGACAGCCAAAAAAGGCAGCGGTCAAGAGGTTGTGTCGGGGCTGGGACACGCTATTGTCGCGGCCCGGCCGGGGCACAGCGTTGCGCTTCGCCGATCGCCGCCAACGGTGGCGACTTTCAAGTCCGCGGCCGAGCGCTTCAGACCGCAAGAGATCAGGTTTTCCGGGACGTTCATGCCGCAAAAGGTTCGAATCGCGCTTGACGCCATGGGTGGCGATGTCGGCGCATCAGTTGTCATTCCCGGCGCCGCGATCTCATTGACCAGACACCCCGATAGCGAATTTCTGCTGTTCGGCGATCGCGCGTTGATCGAGACGCAGCTCGCCAGGTATCCCTCGATGAAGGCGGCCTCGCGCGTTATCCATACCGATGTGGCCGTCAGCATGCACGACAAGCCCAGCCAGGCGTTGCGCCGTGGCCGCAAGACATCATCGATGTGGCTTGCGATCGATGCCGTCAAGAAGGGCGAGGCCGACGTCGCGGTATCCGCCGGCAATACCGGCGCCTTGATGGCGATGGCGCGCTTCCATCTGCACACGCTGCGCGGCATTGACCGCCCGGCGATCGCGGCGGTGTGGCCCACGATGCGTGGCGATTCAGTCGTGCTCGATCTCGGCGCCACCATCGGCGGCGACGCACATCATTTGATGGGGCTGGCTGTGATGGGCAGCGCGATGGCGAGCGTGTTGTTCGATCTCGAGCGGCCCACCGTCGGGCTGCTCAATATCGGGGTCGAGGAGGTAAAGGGCGGTGAGGAAATTCGCAAGGCTGCCGAGCTGCTGCGCGCGATGAACCTGCCTCAACTCGAATATATCGGCTTCGTCGAAGGCGACGGCATCGGCAAGGGCGCCGCCGACGTCATCGTGACCGAGGGTTTTAGCGGCAACATCGCATTGAAGGCCGCCGAGGGAACGGCGCGGCAGATTTCGGAATACCTGCGCAGCGCCATGGCGCGCACCTGGCGCTCGCGCATCGGCTATTTGTTCGCCAAGGCGGCCTTCAAGGCGCTCAGCGACAAGATGGACCCCAACAAGTCAAACGGCGGCGTGCTGCTCGGCCTGAACGGCATCGTCGTCAAAAGCCATGGTGGAACTGACGCCGAAGGCTTTGCGTATGCGGTCGATGTTGGCTATGAGATGGTCCACTACGATCTCCTGACCAAGATCAATCAAATGCTCAACCGCGACGGCAGCACGCTACCCTCTGCGCCGACCGCGCAGGAGGCTTTCTCGTGACCGCAATTCGTTCGGTGGTGCTCGGCTGCGGCTCCTATTTGCCGCGCCAGGTCCTGACCAATGCCGAACTGGCGGCGCGGGTCGACACCTCCGACGCGTGGATTGTGCAGCGTACCGGCATCAAGCAGCGCCACATCGCCGCCGAGGGCGAGTTCACCTCGCATCTGGCGATCAATGCCGCGCGCGCGGCACTCGCCGATGCCGGGATCGAGGCGCAGTCGATTGACCTGATCGTGCTGGCGACCTCGACGCCCGACCACACCTTTCCCGCAACCGCGGTCGCCGTGCAGAACGCGCTGGGGATCCACCACGGCGCGGCCTTCGATCTGCAGGCGGTATGCTCGGGGTTCATATTCGGGCTCGCCAGCGCGGACAATTTTTTGCGCTCGGGCGCCTTCAAGCGGGCTTTGGTGATCGGCGCCGAGACATTCTCGCGGATTCTCGACTGGAACGACCGGGCAACCTGCGTGCTGTTTGGCGATGGCGCCGGCGCTATCGTGCTCGAGGCCCAGCCGCAGCCGGGCAAATCCTCCGACCGCGGCGTATTGACGACGCATCTGCGTTCCGACGGCCGGCATCAGTCGAAATTATATGTGGATGGCGGGCCGTCTTCGACCGGCACGGTGGGCTATCTGAGGATGGAGGGGCGCGAAGTCTTCAAGCACGCCGTTGGCATGATCACCGATGTGATCGTGGATGCTTTCGAGAAAACCGGCACCAGCGCCGCCGACATCGACTGGTTTGTTCCGCACCAGGCCAACAAGCGAATCATCGATGCTTCGGCGCATAAGCTGCATATTGCGCCGCAGAAGGTGGTGCTGACGGTCGATCAGCATGGCAATACCTCTGCGGCATCGATCCCGCTGGCGTTGACGGTTGCGGTCAAGGACGGACGGGTGAAGAAGGGCGATCTGGTGCTGTTGGAGGCCATGGGGGGCGGTTTTACCTGGGGCTCGGCCCTGCTGCGCTGGTAAGCGCGATGCATAAAATGCTCTCTTCTTTCATGCTATTGCATTGATGAGCGCTGTTGACCGTCGCCCATTAAGCTCATAATTTCAGATACGTATTTTCGCCGAGAGTCGGGGCCAAGGCGATGACAGGAACCGGAAAGACAGTCACCCGCGTCGATCTGTGCGAAGCCGTCTACCAGAAGGTGGGCCTGTCGCGCACGGAATCGTCCGCCTTTGTGGAACTGGTGTTGAAGGAAATCACCGATTGCCTTGAGAAGGGCGAGACAGTGAAATTGTCGTCGTTCGGGTCGTTCATGGTGCGCAAGAAAGGCCAGCGCATCGGCCGCAACCCGAAGACCGGCACTGAGGTACCGATTTCTCCGCGTCGCGTGATGGTGTTCAAGCCGTCGGCCATTCTGAAGCAGCGGATCAACGGCCACAGCCCCGCTAACGGCGGCGAAAAGACCGAGTAGACCCTAGCTTCAACCAGGCGACAAAGGAGCAAGCATTTGGACAAGGCGCCGGATGCGTTCCGAACCATCAGCGAGGTCGCCGACGACCTCGACATCCCCCAGCATGTCCTGCGGTTCTGGGAGACCCGGTTCACCCAGATCAAGCCGATGAAGCGGAGCGGGGGCCGCCGCTACTATCGCCCGGACGATATCGATCTGCTCAGGGGCATTCGCCGGCTTTTGTATGGTGAGGGCTATACCATCCGCGGGGTGCAGCGGATTTTGAAAGAGCACGGCGTCGCCTCGGTTCAGCGGCTGGCGGATGCAACGGCTGTTGCCTCGTTCGGCGCAATCGAAGAGGTGGTCGGGCGAAGCATTCTCGAACGGGATCACGACGACGCGCCCGGAATCGATGTCGATGACGATGATTATGAGGGCACCGACGGCATCGATTTTCGTCTGCTCGAAAGCGATGAAGACGGAATCCCGGCGGCCCTGGAGGCCGGACCGATCCCCGGCGTCGCCGCTCCGGCGCGCCCGCTCGACGTTGCGCGCCTGGAAGGCGTGTTGCAGGATCTCATCGCCTGCCGGCAACTGCTCGATTCCGCGTTGAAAGAAGGCTAGCTCCTCGCACGCGGCGGAACTGGCATTCGCCCGCCGCGATCAGCCTGATCGCGCGGGGTATCAGGCTTCTTGCGTGCAAGGCCGATCGAAGCTAAGGGAACGGCATCGGAGCGTGGCGCAGCCCGGTTAGCGCACTAGTCTGGGAGACTAGGGGTCGAAGGTTCAAATCCTTTCGCTCCGACCAAATCATTCAAGGGTGTGATGGGCTCGTGCTGCATCCTGAATAATCCGTCGGCGGCCTTCAGTCACTAGCTTGCGCGCAAGCGCGCGTAGCAGTGAGCGAGGACGTCAAGGCGTCAGCCTTCCAAATTGCGGCTCTATCGTTTGCGCAAATTTTCCGAGAGCTCAGCAGTCCATCGTCCTATTTGGCGGGCCGATTCCGGTACAGCCCCCAAACGGCAACGAGGGCGGCGATGCTGGCAAGCAGGAATAGACCGGACAGCAACGGTCCCTCGACGGGCCACTGCATCAAACGCGCGAGATCGTAGATCACGTAGGCGGTGAACGTAAACGCTAGACCGTAGAGGTAGGGTCTGCCCTGACGTGCGGCCAGGACGGCGATCACCGCAATGCTTGCTTCAAGAAGGATGGAAATTAATAACAGCATGGAGTGCGATAGTATCGATTTCCGCGCATTCCGGACGCGGTCCAGATGATCCCGGTTCGGTAGCTTGGCGAGATTAGGGGATATTCCTTTAAAAAAGTAAAGCGAGCCAATGAAAGCTGGGCTACACCAGCTCTCCGCCCACTGCCGCGCGAGCGGACTGCCAAAATAGATTTTTTATAATCGAGTTCGTGACCGGCACAATTCAATCCGGCTAAAATCTTTGTTTAATGTGCCGCCGGTTGACCCGACTTGGGTTTGCACCAACCAGTTCGGTCGCGATCAAGGCGGGCGATCCAGTATTCCAAAGGCGTCAGTGATCGAACCGAGAGGCCGCGGCGTACTAGATATCCCGCATGCGCGGGCTATGACGGCGGTTTGAGGAGGAGCGACCTCATTGATTGGAGAGGCCCGTTCGCAGCAGCCGGTTCCGGTGGGCGCCGACTTGAGAACCTAAACCTCCGTATAAGTCCCCAATCCCTTTCGATGTTGCACCCTTACCCTACGTACAATTGAGCGACCTATCTCAGTCGCTATTCTCGCCCTGTGATCTGGAACAGCCGATTGCAGGTGGCAAGAATGTCCACGACCCCGGCCGAAAAGATTGAGCCCAGCCGCGATAATCCCGACGGTCGGATCGGCGCATGTGTTCCGCCGGCAAATCACTCACGCGACGGCAAGGAAGTTCACCGCTTCACCTTGGGAGACCGAACATGAGAGTCAAACCCTGCGCGCGGTGTCCCTATACGCCGCAAGACTTGACAGGTCACTACGATCCCGAAGCCACACTTCACGTGTGCGCGAAGTGCGATGACGAGCAAGCGACGCTCACCAACCACTATCCACGCGAGACCCGCAGGAGGCGTAAATGGCCAACAGTCCCCAACATCTTCAGCATTGCGCAGCCAGGCGCTGCGCTGTCTGTGACGGAAAGTTCGGTCTCATCCGCTACTACTCATGGCGAACCGCTCTCTGTTCAAGGAAGTGCGCTGATCGCCTGAAGGCCCGCCGGGAGGCCGACCGCAGATGGTTACGCTCCCTCCAGGCCGCCTGACGCTGCAGCGAGAAGCACCTGGAAATTGCCGGCGTTCAGGATTTCGGAACAAGGAGGCTGCGCGTTGAACGTCCTATGCAAACTGCTCTTGTGGAGCTGTCTTTGTTGCCTATTGGCGATGCCAGTCCAGGCGCAGGAAGACGGACCAGGCCACGCTGCTCGCCACCATCCTCCACAGGATCAGCTCCTGCATGAAAGGTTTTATGCACAGTGGCACATGCCCGACAATCCTTCCGTTAGCTGTTGCAACGAGGCAGACTGCTACCCGACTGAAATCAAGTACGTTGATGGCAACATCTACGCAAGACGCAGAGAGGACGGCAAGTACATTGCCGTTCCAGCTGAGAAGGTAGAGCACAACAGGGACAATCCCGACGGCAGGAATCACCTTTGCGCCCCGCTGCCCAGCGCATCTCACCCATCCGACACCGTGTACTGCTTCGCATTGGGAGGCGCCACATGAGGTTCATATTGGTGAACGGGAGGACGCCCCGTCCACAAGCCCTGTGTGTGCTGTGCTGCCGGCCAATCGGGGCGAGCTATCTGCGAGAGATCGACACCGGGCTGTCTTACTGCGACCATGCTTGCTACTCCGATCACTGCCAGAGAGCCGTGCTGGCTCTCGAGCGTCATCATGTCGCACAGTTATCACGGGCAAGCGCGCCGGCCGCGATTTGACCTGACCCCAACTCGAAAAACCGCTTTCAATCGAATAAGCCGCAAGTCAATCCGGCCAAAACTTTGTTTAATGGTGCTGCCGGGCCGGACTTGTTTGCGCCAACCAGCCCGGCCGCGATCACGTCCACATCCACGAGATTGCGCAGGGCACGTTGCGGCGCAGAAACCCCTGTCTATCTATCATGCTGCCAATCGAGGATAGAAAAATTTGAGACCGATAGTTCCGGCCCTGGTCGGTTGTCTCGTCACTCTGGCGCCGGCTTTTGCGCAAGAGGATCTCAAGACCGCGCCGATGGCGCTGACCCTGCAGGCGACAACTGATCCGCCCGGCGAACGATGTCGTCGCATCGACTCGCCGGAAGTCAACTCCCTTGCCGCGGTGTCCTTGCACCGCACGTTCCACGATGACTTCGATGAGCATCCATTGTCGAAAGGCAAGTGGGTGCCTCACTACGCCGGCGGCGCCGCCTGGCCGGATGCGCGCTACTGGGGAGGAGACGGCTCCGACTTCAAACGCAAAACCACGTATAACGGCGAGCAACAGATCTATGTGGATCCACGCTACGGCGGACGATCAACGACTCCGCTTGGGCTCGACCCGTTCAAAATTCGAGATGGCGTTCTCTCGATCGTCGCAAGCCGCACGCCTCCTGAGCTGAAGTCGGTGCTCTTCGACAATGAATACATATCGGGCATCCTGACCACCCAAAGTTGGTTTTCGCAAAAGTACGGATATTTCGAGATCCGTTCGAAGATACCGGTAGGGAACGCGGTTTGGCCGGCCTTCTGGATGCTCGCAGATGACGGCGGCTGGCCTCCTGAAATCGACATCATCGAGGGTCGCGGGGAGCGCCCCGGCGATCTGGTGATGACGACCCATTGGCGGAATCCGGCCACCGGTAAAGTGGAATCCTGCGGGTTTGACTTCTCATTGCCGGATGCGTCGGTCAATTTCCACGACTATGGCGTGCTATGGACCCCGGATCGCCTTGTCTATTTCATCGACCGCAAGCCGGTGTCGGATATCAAGGTCCCGATCGGCTTCGACGATCCGGTATACATGATCGTGAATCTGGCGATGGGCTCGAAGTGGTTTCAAGGTGTGGGATTTGTCGACGCGGAATCTCCTGTGACGGTCGAATTCCAAATCGACAGGATTTCCGCTTATCAAATCGATCCGTGATATACGTCGCGCCTTCTTGAAAAGGCGGATGCCGCTGGACAAGGCTTTGGCGGGGAGAAGTCCATGTTCGATAAATTCTCGCGTCGGCATTTTGCGAAGCTTGCGGGCTTTTCCGCCCTCGGCATGGCGGCAACGCCCGCGAAGTCAGAGGAGGGTGAGGCCAAACCGGTACCGGAGCGGCCCTCGACGAGCTTCCCCACCGGGTTTGTCTGGGGCACCGCCACTTCCGCCTATCAGATCGAGGGCGCCGTTGATGAGGACGGCCGGGGACGCTCGATCTGGGACACGTTTGCCCACACGCCGGGCAAGATCGGCGATTACAGCAACGCCGACCGCGCCAATGACCATTATCACCGCTACAAGGAAGACGTGCGCCTGATCAAGGAGCTGGGCGCCAGGGCCTATCGTTTCTCGATCGCATGGCCGCGCGTATTTCCCGAAGGAACCGGCGCGGCGAACCCCAAGGGCCTCGACTTCTACGACCGCCTTCTGGATGAACTTCTGGCGAACGGCATCGAACCGTTTGCGACGCTGTATCACTGGGATTTGCCGCAGTCGCTCCAGGACAGGGTTGGCGGATGGCAGTCCAGCGACACCTCCAGGGCCTTCGCCGATTACGCGGGTTACGTGGCGGAGCGGATAACCGATCGGGTCAAGAATATCTTCACGCTCAACGAAGCCGGACGGTTCGTGAACTTCGGTTATGGATGGGGCATTGATGCCCCTGGTTTCAAACTGCCGCAGGCAGAACTGAATCAGGTCCGTCACCACGTGGCACTGGCGCACGGTCTCGCCGTGCAGGCGATCCGCGCTCACGGGCGGGCGGGTACGAAAGTCGGTCCGGCCGAGAACATCGCCGCCTGTCTGCCGGCGATTGACACGCCCGCCAACGTCCGCGGCGCGGAGATCGCGACGCGCGAATTGAATTCGGGCTTTTTGGGCGTGATCCTGGAGGGCAAATACACCGACGGATTTCTCGAATATGTCGGCGCGGCCGCCCCCAAATTTACCGCCGGCGAGCTTGAGATCATCTCCTCACCAATCGATTTCGTCGGGTTGAATATTTACGCGCCGCAATATTATGTGGTCGCATCTGACCGCGCGCCGGGCTTCTCCGTCCTGCCGTTTCCGGCTTCGTTTCCGCATATGAATGTCGATTGGCTCAGGATCGGCCCGGAGACGATCTACTGGGTGCCGCGACTTGTGGCGAAGGTCTGGAACCCTGATACGATCTACATCAGCGAGAACGGTACCTCCGCGGCCGACCGGCTGGCCGCCGATGGCAGCGTCTATGATCTCGACCGGATCATGTTTTTGCGAAACTATCTGACGCAGTTGCAGCGTGCCACTTCCGAGGGCGTGCCGGTTCGCGGTTATTTCCTGTGGAGTCTGATGGATAATTTCGAATGGATCTACGGATTTGAAAAGCGCTTTGGGCTTTATCACGTGGATTTCGAGACGCAGGTTCGGACGCCGAAGCTCAGCGCATCGTTTTATCGCAACGTCATAGCGAAAAACGCGGCGGGCGCATAGAGCATGATCCGGAAAAGTGTGCAGCGGTTTTCCGAAAGGATCATGCTCAATCAAAAACCTGAAGCGCGATGGCAATTCAACCAAATCCCATTGCGCTTTGGAGCGGGCGCGACACGGTATTGACATTTCCTGATCGAACGGCGGGCCGATTTCCGGCTCCAGAATTGTCTGCGGACGCCTCAAAATTGCGGGTCTTTGACACCGGTTTGCCGCGCGCCGGCCACGACTTTCGCACCTTTAAGCTGCAAACAGCGGCCTGCTTCACATCCGATTCCGGGGTTACCCTATGCCAACTGCGAAGGTCCGCGCCTCCACGATCCTCGGCGCGTTCGAGCAAGCCCAGACCGAGCTGGTCGGCAAAGCCGTGATCCTCACCGACGGCAAGGCCGGGACGGTAGAGAACGTTTGGCTTGACGAATTGCACGGTCTTCGGATCTCGATCCGGGGCCACGATGGAAAGTGGCCGGTTTCGACCGTCAAACTCACGCAGAACTAGACTCCGGACAAGGTGCCGGCTTGTTACCCGTCATTGAGCTACGGTTCTCCCTGCGTTCCGCGACCGCGGGATCGCCCCGTCTTTTCGCTTCATTTCGCGTCGCTTCGCCGTGGATGCTGTAACACGTTCGCGGCCAGGTGGAATTGGGAACGGTCACTGCCGCATCGCAGCGGGGATCAGGCACATAAAAAAACCGCTTCAGGATGTGATTTGGACGTTGCTCCCTCAAAAAATCGGGATTTAGAATGGCGGTCCAAGATCGGCGGACAGGAGGCAACCCATGAACCCAACAGGAGCAGCTTTTCAGCCTGAATTGATCCAGTTGATGAAGTCCGTCCTTGACGATGCCACGGCGATGCTTCCCGAAGCCAAGCGCACGTCGACAATGAAAGCCGAAATCGCCTCGCAGATACTTGCATGCGCGGCAAAAGGCGAGCGAGACCCGATGGTGCTGAAGAATTCTGCGCTGTTAGCCATCGTGGACTGCACGCATTATTCTCACGACATCTCACCCGAACGCCGGTTCGTCTGAGCGCGCGCTATCCTCATTGCCAGGCGCTGGCGCGTGGACTCATTTAGCGCGTGGCCAAATACGGATTGATGTTGTTGAAGAACCGTTCGATCAAGTTTCGCGCGCGGTAGAGATACCTGCTGAAGCAAATTGGGGCTTTACGATTTCGTTTCGTCGGAGTCTTCGCCCTTGCTCCTTGCTGGCGCGCAAGCTCCCTGATCCAGTCCGCGTCGTATCCACGATCCGCGAGTAACTTCGTCTGCGGCAGCAACGCGCTGTGGAGCACCGAACACCGCCGATTGTTGTGTGTCTCACCGGGCGTGAGGGCGCGATGGGCTGGCAGGCCGTTGGTGTCCACGACCGCGTGCGGCATGATCGCGGTCCATTCATAATCGCTGAGTTCGCAGCGCATGATTCGGGGCTCCGGTTTCGGCGCTTGAATCACGTTTCAGGCCGCGCCATCAACCCGCCATGGCATATGGCGTTGTCGCTAATGTTCTGAATCTACTTCCGCTTTCGGCGGCATCGCGGACATGACCGGACTTACTACCGCCGCGACCCGGTCGCGATTGGACCCATTGCGGACCTCCCGGCCATTCGGCAAGTTTGAAGCAATCTGTTTTCAACTCACAAAAAGCTTTAACCTACGCTGAGCCGATTAAAATCAGACAAGGCTGAAGGCGATAGGCGGATTCACAATGCGATGCCGGGCATGCGACTACGACAATGAGGCCGCGAGCAGGTTCTGCGTGGCCTGCGGCGTCTCCCTCGCTCCGGTATGCGCCTCCTGCGGGCGGGATTTGCCGGAAACGGCCCGATTCTGCGCCTGGTGCGGTGAGCCGCGAAAACCCGAGGCGCGCGTGGCCGAGGTGCCCGGCGAGCGCAAGCAGGCGACCATTCTGTTTGCGGACGTCGCCGGCTCAACCGCGCGGATCGCCAGCCTGGACGCCGAAGCGGCGATGGATTTCCTGCATCCAATCGTGATGGTCATGGCGCGTGCGGTACACCGCTACGACGGCACGGTGCTTCGCACATTAGGCGACGGGCTCAAGGCCGCGTTCGGGGTGCCGCACGCGCGCGAGGGGCATGCGGTGCTCGCCTGCCATGCCGCACTTGCTATGCGTACCGCCGTCGCTGCGCTGCCGGACGCTCCCATGATCCGGATCGGGCTACACTCGGGCGAGGTCGTTTCGGGCAAACTCTACTCTGGCTCCACGATGGAGCAGGATGTGACGGGCCTCACCGTGCATCTGGCCAGCCGGATCGAGCACGAAGCCCCGCCCGGCGAGATTTGCCTGAGCCGCGATTGCCAGGCTCTGCTCGGAGCTTATTGCGACACCGAGCCGCTTGGCCCCCGCGAATTGAAGGGTATTCCCGGTCCGGTCGATATCTTTCGGTTGATCGGCCTGAAACCGGCCGTGAACAGCGAGCATTTTCGCGGCGCGTCGCTGACGCCTTTGCGCGGGCGGGCAGTGGAACTGGAGACATTGCAACGTGCGCTGCAGGATACTGCGCCAGGCTCGCCGCGGGTCATCGGTGTGTCCGGACCGCCCGGCGTTGGCAAAAGCCGGCTTTGTTTCGAGTTCGGCGAGTGGTGCCGCGAACGTCAGATCAAGGTCCTGGAAGCGCGCGCGCAGGTTCACAGCCGGGCGACCCCGCTGTTGCCGGTGCTGGAAGCATTGCGCGCCTTCTTCCGCATCGAGCCCGATATGGACGCCCAATTGGCGCGGACGCGGATTGAGCAGACTCTGACGATGCTCGCGATACCGGTGGCTGAGCATCTTGCGACGCTGACGGATTTCTTGGGATGCGCGGAGACTGAGTCGAAATCCCGGGCCATCGACCCGTCGACGCGACGCATGCGGTTGCGCGAAAGCATCCGCCGGATCGTGAAGGCGGCATGGTCGCAGACCTCGGTGATCATTATTGAAGATTTGCACTGGTTGGACGAAGCCAGCCAGGACTTTCTGGAAACCTGGATGGCGGCGGTGGAAGGCACCCGCGTCTTGATGGTGCTGACCTTCCGGCCCGATTGGTCGCCACCGTCGCGGCCCGCCTGGTATCGTGAACTGGCTCTGCCGGAGCTTGGCCTGGGCGAGGTTGGTCAGGTCATTAGCGACCTGATCGGAGACGGCCCCGGACTGGACCAGGTGGTGGCGCACGTCGCGGAACGGTCCGATGGCAATCCGTTCTTCGCCGAAGAACTGATCCTCTCGCTGGCGCAAAGCGGCGTATTGTTGGGCGAGCGGGGCCGCTATCGGCTGGCGCCGTCCGGCTGGCAAAATCCGTCCCTGCCGACGACCGTCGAGGCGGTGATCGGTGCGCGTATCGATCTTCTGCCCGACTCCGAAAAGACGTTGCTGCAAACCGCCGCGATCATAGGAAAGGAGTTTCCGTTCGAGGTGGTCCGAGCGGTCATCGGCCTGCCGGACGCGGCCGCCCGGCCGCTGCTAAGGCGGCTTCGCGCGGCCGAACTGATCCAGCCGCGGCAAACGGCGATGGGAGAAAGCTTCGCGTTTCGTCATCCCCTGATTCAGGAGGTGGCCTACGCGATGCAATTGCGTTCCACGCGCACCGGTCTGCATGCCGCCGTGGCGCAGGCGATCGAGGCGCAGGAGTGGGGGCAGCGTGACGAGTTCGCCGGGTTGTTGGCGCATCATTACGAGGCCGCGGGGAATATGGTTGCCGCGGCGATGCATTTGCAGCGTTCGGCGCGTTGGGTCGGGCGGACAAATTCGGGACGGGCGTTGGCGGATTGGAAAAAAATCCGCACGATGATGCGGGGTCAGCCGCGGTCCAAAGAGAATGATGAATTGCGGGCTTTGGCTGGTGGACAGTTGCTGACGTTCGGCTGGCGCGAGGGGATGCCGGTAGAAGAAGCCAAGATCTATGTCGAGGAGGCGTTGGGGTACGCGCGGGAAGCCGGCAATCGGCGCCACGAAGCGCTGCTGATTGCGGGCTACGGACGCATCATCGCGGCAAACGGTTCGGCGGACGAATATATTCGATTGGTTCGTGAAGCGCTGGCCGTCCTGGACGCGGAGGCCAACCCGGAGGAGGCGCTGCTGTTGAACGGGTTGCTTTGCCAGGCCAACATGCTGGCGGGCTTCGTCAGCGACGCACTTGAGGCGAACAGCGCGGCCCTGGATCTGATCAACGACGAGCGCCGTGGCAAGGCGGGCATCGTCCTTGGCCTGACTGTCGGCCAGATGGTTGGCTTCGATGTTCCCTACTGGTTGAAATGCCTTCAGGTCAGGCCGTTGGTCATGCTGGGGCGGTTTTCTGACGCGGATGAGCGGCTGGCCAGGCTTTTCCAGGCTGATCCGGCCGATGCTGAGCTCCTACATCAGGGCATCCCGCACTGGTATGCCGTTGAACTTGCCTGGTTTCGCAACGACACCCTCGCGGCGACGCGACACGCCAATCAGCTTGGCCGCCTCGCCGCGCAGGCGGGAAACCCGTATTGGTTCGTGGCCGCGAGTTACTGCCAAGGTCTGGCGGACTCGACAGCAGGAGACTTCACGGAGGCCGACGGCTTCTTCCAGCGGGCATTGGACGCATCCCGCCACGGCAAGGCAGCCCTGGAGCTGGAGGCCAGAATATTGGCATTCCAGGCCGACAATCTCATGCGCGCGGACGATCCACGGCGCGCCGGTGAGGTCGCCGCGGAGGCGATTGGCGTGGCGCAACGGAAGGCGGATCGCCTGGCCGAGTGCCACGCGAGCCTTGTCGCGGCCTGGGCGTGTCTGAGCGGCTCCCAACCGGACGAGGCCAGTATTTTGTTGGACCGTGCCAATGCCCTGATCGACGAGACGGGGGCGAAGGCCTTTCAGCCTATGATGTCGCGTGTGCGAGCCCAGGCATGAGACGAAAAAAATCTTGCGCCGCCACACCGCTCATGATGTGTTTGGACGGGAACCCGAGCAACGGGGCAACGTAGGGGCGAAGCAATGGGCGGAGGCCTCGTCTGTGACGGACAAGATATCATCGATAAGCTGAACGACGT
Organism: Bradyrhizobium sp.; assembly: GCA_035693465.1. Classification (GTDB taxonomy): domain Bacteria; phylum Pseudomonadota; class Alphaproteobacteria; order Rhizobiales; family Xanthobacteraceae; genus Bradyrhizobium. The sequence continues at coordinate 16,892 of DASSGM010000207.1, forward strand.
GTTCGGCGATCCAACTAAACCGCAATATAACGACGCGAAGAGCAATAACACCTTTGACAAGGTTAAGAACGGTAAGGACAACTATAGGGCCCTTATCTCTGCCTATGTGGAGGCGGGAGTTGATGTCCCCGCAAGATGGGGTGCTTACTTGAGAAAGCTGGGCAAGAGTGCGCAAGGACAGCAAGACATCTATGATATTGCCCAAACGCGTCACAAACCCCTGAAAAAGGGGGTCGTGCCAATGCAAACATCGAAGCACGGTGTGACCGATATGCCGCACGGCGGCAAACACGTGAAGAAGCATGACGGATCGGGAGCCGCCGATCCAAGCACGATCGATTCGCCTTTCCCTCTGCCGTAATCGTAACGACTGGAAAGCGGCGGTAGCGAATGGTGATGCGTCCCGCGGGCGCAAAGGCCTATGCGGCCATGATGTCGCGTGTGCGAGCCCAGGCATGAGACGAAAAAAGCCTTGCGGCCTTACGCTGCTCATGATGTGTTTGGACGCGAACCCGAGCAACGGGGCAACGTAGGGGCGAGGCGATGGGTGGAGGCTTTGCAAAGACTAGGACGATCGACTGCAACGGGCAGCTCGTGACCAATCAGCTGAACCAGGTGTTCCGGAATCCTGGGACTCCTCAATATCAGGCCGCGCAAGCCCATAACACTTTTGGGGCTATTCAGAACGTTCAGGGCAACTGGAAGGACCTTATCATCGCCTATTTAAGAGCGGGGGTCGATGTCGGTAACGAATTTCCGGCATGGGTTGCTTACCTGGAACAACTGGGCGCGGGAGCCACAGGTACGCAAGGTCCGCAAAATATTTACGATATCGCCCAAGCGCGCAACACCGCCCTGACAGCCAACCCGCCCCAGGGAATGGATACAAACACGGGCCCGAGCGGCAGACCCGTTCACACGGCGCCCGGATCGGGAGGCAACCCAAACACGATCGTTTCACCCTGCCCGCCGTAGACTAACCCGTAGCGGCAAAAGACGGCGGTAGCGAATGGTCATGTGTCCCGCTGTTGTCACGGACTCCGAGCCCGCGACTTGGCGCCCCGCGGGTGATGTTCGGTTGCCGCCATCGGCAGCGACCGGCTCCCAAATCCACGACGCCGCCCGCTTCGTCATCTCCCCTGACGGACACGCCGACGACGCAAGACTTCAGGCCGCGTTCAAACTGCTGCGCGCCGAGGCGCCGGCGCTTTGGGTCGACACCCCGGGCATGCGCCCGTTCTGGCTGCTCAGCCGCCACGCCGATATCTCGAAGGTGGAGCGCAGGGGCGCTCCTTTCACCTCCGCTCCCCGCACTTTCCTCACCAGCCGAATGACCGAGGAGCGCTTGGAGCGGATGCTCGGCAAGCCTTATGTCATCCGTGGCCTGCTGCAGATGGACGATTCCGAGCATGCCGCCTACCGCGCCGTGGCGCAGCCGTGGCTGACGCCGGGCGCGCTCGCCGAGATGGAGCCCTGGCTGGAAGACTGGGCGGACCACATCGTCAGCCGTATCGCCGGCCGCACCGACGCGTTCGACTTCACCAAGGAAATCGCGGTGCCGTTTTCGATCCGCGGCATCATGCGCCTGCTCGGCCTGCCAGAGGCCGACGACGACCTGATCCTGAAGCTGTCCTGGGGGTTGGTCGGACCGGAAGATCCGGTGCGCCGCCTCGCCGATCACCCGGCCACGGCGATCTGCCGGGCCGGCCTTGGCTTCCAGGCTTA
>DASSGM010000208.1:0-3134 GCA_035693465.1 Bradyrhizobium sp.
TTCTTTTGGGCGAGCGTCGTTATCGATCCGATTCGTGACGATGACAACAAGCTTCTCGGCTTTGCCAAGATCACACGCGACATTTCCGAGCGTCGCGAAGCCCAGCTAAACCTCGAAAAAATCCAGCGGCAGTTGGCAGAATCCCAAAAGCTCGACGCGTTGGGTCAGCTGACGGGCGGCGTGGCGCACGACTTCAATAACCTATTGATGGTGATCACGGGTCATCTTCACATGTTGAAAAGGATCACGGGCAATGACGCAAAAAGCCTACGGGCCATCGAAGCCATCGAAACCGCAACGCAACGCGGCGCTTCGTTGACGCGTCAACTGCTTACCTTTGCTCGCAGACAGAGCGTCAATCCTCAGACCATCGATTTGAGGGACAGCATTCATTCCGTCCGGGAAGTCCTGAACACGGGACTTGGCAGTGCGGTGCAGCTCGACATCGATCTGGATGACGATATCTGGCCGGTTACGGTCGATCCCGCCGAGTTTGAGACGGCATTGGTCAATCTCATCATCAATGCCCGCGATGCCATGCCGGGCGGGGGATCGGTTATGGTCCGAGCCAGCAATATTCATATCGATGACGGGGCCCGAAAGGGCGATCACGTGGCCATTGAAGTCAAGGACACCGGCATGGGTATCCCTCCCGATATCGTCGCCAAGGTGTTCGACCCATTCTTCACCACCAAGCCGATTGGCAAAGGCACTGGTCTCGGGCTTTCGCAGGTGCACGGCTTCGTCCATCAAGCCGGCGGAACGGTCGCTGTCGCGAGCGAATTGGGAACAGGCACGACGTTCACCATCTGCCTGCCGCGGGGAAAGGGGGGAGCGGCGCTGCCAGAGGACGAAGTACGCTCGATCGGCAACGGCACCGTGCTGCTGGTCGAAGACAATCCCGACGTGGCAACCGCGAGCGCCGGCTTGCTCGAGCAACTTGGCTATTCGGTCCGCTGGGTCTCGGACGCGGAAGCCGCCCTCCAGGAACTCGACCGCGACGGCATCGACGTGGTTTTTAGCGATATCGTGATGCCCGGAAGGATTGACGGTCTGGGCCTCGCGCGCGCCATCAAGCAGAGACGCCCTGGCCTGCCGATCCTGCTCGCTACCGGCTATAGCGAGGCGGCGCAAAGCGCGCCTGCCGATTTTGTAATACTTAGAAAGCCATATCGGCTACACGAACTGAGCCGCGCACTCTCCGAGCTTTCGCGCTAGGGCCTGTCCGAGACACCGATGTCCACCGGCTGATTATCAGGGCTCCTTCCTTCAGCGTGCACGGGCTGATACCGTTTAGGCTCCCGCTACCACTAGTGAGGCAGATCAGCCAGGATATTGCCGGTATCCAGCGGCTGCGATCGCGCCGCGAGCCACTCGGTACGGGCAGCCGCACGGCGGCGGCCGCGATCGTCGATCGGCAACTTCAAGACTGCCAGCAATGCCTGAATCTCGCGCCGCGCTGGCGAATAGGACGGATCCGGATCGAGAGCCGGCACGAGGCAATGCGGAGCATCCAGCGCCGTGAGACCGCGCGGGAAAAGATCGCGATAAACCGCCCGTTCATGGAGGCCGGTCGCAACCCGAAAGCCGACCGCGAGCGCGAGTTCCTGCAAGCAGGCGCCGATAGCCGGTTCCATCGCTGATCCAGACGATGTAATTCGGTTGCGCACCACCACGTGATCGGTGAGATCGCCGTCAACCGATCGGCGCTGGCGGCGCATCTCGCGCACCAACTCGGCATAGTGGCTCAGTCCGATCACGGCAAAGCTAACGGGGTCAATCTTGGCGAGCACGTCAAGATCAAGGAAACTGTCGTTGAGCGGCGTTACCAGGGTATCGGTGACCGAATGCGCAAGCCGCATCAGATAGCTGTCGTGCGGGGGCGTATCGATCACGACAAAGTCACAGCAGCGTTCGATGGCCGACACGGCCCGGTCGAAGTCGGCGAACTCGGCAGCCTCGTTCTCATCCGCGCTGGCGCCTTCGGCCCGCGCAATCGCGACATGGGTTGGCAGTTCGAGATCGACATGACACCTGTGGGCCCAGGCGCGGCGGTTCTCGATGTACCGGGTGAGGGTCCGCTGCCGGCCGTCGAGATCGATGGTAGCCAGGCGCTGCCCGCTTTTCATCAACGCCACGGCGATATGCATTGCGATCGTGGTTTTGCCGGAGCCTCCCTTCTCGTTTCCGACCACGATGACATGGGGCAGCCCGCGCGATTTCACCGCGGCGTTGAGCATTGCTGCGCCTCGAAGCAAGCAGTTTCATGAAAGGCAACTGTCAACGCCGCCTCACCAGAACGAAGGGCGAGGTCACGCGAAAGACAGTTGATTAAGAAAAATCGCCCGAGCCGCATTTGTTCCCGAGAATCGCATGCGATGAGCGCTCGCGGACCAACGGCAGCGCGGCCGCCTGACCACTTTACCGCGCTTGGCATTTTTGCCACATGTCCTGACCCCCCGCTGCATGTCCAGGCGGATGGGGTTCCTCGGACCATGAGGCTTGATCCCCAACATGACTGATTTCCACGGCGTCTTTCCCTATCTGGTCTCGCCGGTTGACGCTTCGGGACAGATCGGCAGCGAAGTTCTTGGTCGTCTATGCGACGATCTGATCAAATCAGGCGTGCACGGGCTGACGCCGCTCGGCTCGACCGGCGAGTTCGCCTATCTTAACAGCGCGCAGCGCACGGCGGTGGTGCAAACCACGATCGAAGCCGCCAACGGCCGGGTGCCGGTAGTCGCCGGCGTCGTCTCGACCTCGACCTCGGATGCGGTGGCGCAGGCGAAGGCCTATCAAAAGCTTGGCGCCGACGGCATCCTTGCCATTCTCGAAGCCTATTTTCCGCTGGGCGACGCGCAGGTGGAATCCTATTTTCGCGCGATCGCAGATGCGGTCGATATTCCCGTGGTGATCTACACCAATCCGCAGTTTCAACGCTCCGACCTTACGCTCGATGTCATCGCGCGTCTGTCAGCACATCCGCGTATCGGCTACATCAAGGACGCCTCGACCAATACCGGGCGGTTGTTGTCGATCATGAACCGCTGCGGCGATGCTATCCGCGTGTTCTCGGCATCGGCGCATATCCCGGCGGCGGTGATGCTGATCGGCGGCGTCGGCTGGATGGCGGG
>DASSGM010000209.1:0-2038 GCA_035693465.1 Bradyrhizobium sp.
CACAAGGATAAACTCCTCTTGCGTCGGATGAATGTGGACAGGGACAAACTGCCCCGGCTCGCTGTTGGTCTCAAAGGCGAAGGTAGAGTCGGATACTGCCTTCGGAAAATAAACCTGACCGAGGATGCTCCAGGTCTTGCCTGCAAATCCCTCTCCATTCCGGGTAATGCCTTTTTCGAGCGCTACCATATCTATTCCTCCCGCTTGTCAACTCGACGCTACCTGCGGCGCTTCATCTGTCAAGCGTGCTTGAACGATGCGATTGACCCCGTTGCGCTGATCGGAAGTTGATTTCTTGCAAAAGATTGAAGTCTAAAATATACGCGAGTCATTACACTGACGATTCATTCAGGGAGGCTGAGCATGTCCGGACTGCCGCATTCCTCCCACGCGCTTGTCACCGGCGGCGGGCGGGGCATCGGCCGAGAGATCGCGGCCACGCTTGCGTGTGCCGGAGCGACCGTTACGGTGCTCGGCCGGCATCGCGCAACGCTGGATGACGCAATTGCCGCCGGTGCCGCTCACTTCGCAGCCGTGGCCGATGTCGCGGATCAGGCGGCCGTCGGCGCCGTGATCGCGGAAGCGGCGGCGCGCCAGCCAATCGATATTCTGATTGCCAATGCAGGTATCGCGGAGTCCGCGCCGTTCGGAAAATCCGACGCGGCGCTATTTAAGCGAATGCTGGATGTCAACTTTATGGGTGTGGTTCATGCCGTCCAGGCGGCGCTGCCTTCGATGCGGGATCGACGCTATGGTCGCATTGTCGCGATCGCATCGACTGCCGGACTGAAAGGTTATGCCTATATCAGCGCCTATAGCGCCGCAAAACACGCGGTGGTCGGGCTGGTGCGCTCGCTCGCGCTGGAACTGGCAAGCACGGGCGTGACGGTAAATGCGGTGTGTCCCGGTTTCACCGACACAGACCTTCTTGCCGGTAGTATCGACAACATCATGAAGAAAACCGGCCGCAGCCACCAGCAGGCGATGGAGGAACTTTCCAGGCATAATCCGCAAGCGCGTCTGGTGACCCCTGCGGAAGTCGCCGATACCGTGCTTTGGCTGTGCGGCGAGGAAGCCGGCGCGATCACAGGACAGGCCATCGCTGTTGCAGGTGGAGAGATTTAAGGCGTGTGTACTGCGCCATTCTAAATTGTCATCGCGAGCGCAGCGAAGCAATTCAGGCCGCGGAGAAGAAAGTATAGGATTGCTTCGTCGCTTGGTTCCTCGCAATGACAACGATAAATAAGGGAGATCCCATGAGCACATCAGCCAATCCCGTCACACTGCCATTGGCGCAGTATTCGCCTAAACATTTCTTGCTGGCGGTGGCTGACGGCGTGGCCACCGTGACGCTGAACCGCCCGGAGCGAAAAAACCCCCTGACATTCGAGAGCTACCGCGAACTGACCGATTTTTTGCGTGCCTGTGCCTTTGACGACGCAGTCAAAGCCATCGTGGTGACTGGTGCCGGCGGCAATTTTTCGTCAGGCGGCGATGTGTTTGAAATCATCGGGCCGCTGGTGCAGATGGACACCAAAGGCCTCACCGCCTTCACCCGGATGACCGGCGATCTCGTCAAGGCAATGCGGGCCTGCCCGCAGCCGATCATCGCGGCGGTCGAAGGCATCTGCGCCGGCGCCGGCGCGATCATCGCCATGGCGTCCGACATGCGCTTGGCGGCAACGGGGGCCAGGGTGGCCTTCCTGTTCAACAAGGTCGGCCTTGCCGGCTGCGACATGGGCGCCTGCGCGATCCTGCCGCGCGTCATCGGACAATCGCGGGCCTCGGAACTACTTTACACCGGCCGTTTCATGACCGCGGAGGAGGGTGAGCGCTGGGGGTTCTTCAGCCGTGTCGTCGCGCCGGTGCAGATGTTGTTACAGGCGCGATCGCTTGCCAAAGAAATTGCCGAGGGACCAGCCTTCGCCAATACCATGACCAAGCGAATGCTGGCGATGGAATGGGCGATGTCGGTGGAGGAGGCGATCGAGGCCGAGGCAATCGCACAGGCGCTATGCATGACGACAGCGGATTTTAA